>NZ_QGGF01000438.1 GCF_003857015.1 Micromonospora globispora
GTGGGGGACGCATGGTGGACGGGGCGCGGGCCGGCACGGCCGGCGGTCCCGTCACGGTGGCGGACCGCTTCGGGCTGCGCGACCGGCTGCGACCGGTAGGCCGCTGGACGTCCCGGGTCGCCGGCCGGGTGCCCGCCCCGTGGGGCTTCGTCCTCGCGGTCTTCGTCGGCTCGAAGGTCGTGCTCAGTCTCGTCGGCGTGATCGCGCTGAGCGCCTGGGACAACGTCCCGGGCGCGCCGCCGGCCGACGAGACGATGATGCGGACGCAGCAGCACGCGATCTCGCCGCACCGGTGGATCTCGCTCTGGTTCGCCTGGGACTCGTTCCTCTACGACGGCCTGGCCCGCAAGCCGCTGGATCAGCCGTGGCGGGACTTCGGCTTCCCGCTGCTGTACCCGTTCCTGGCCCGGCCGTTCGCGCCGCTGCTCGGCGGGCACACGACGTGGGCGTTGCTGCTGGTCAGCAACATCGCCCTGGTGCTCCTGCTCTACTACGCCCACCAGCTCGGCGGCCGCCTGCTCAGCGGGGGTGCACCGGGGGCCGGCGGCGAGAGCATCGGCGACAACGCGGTGGCCGGCCGGCGGTTCACCCGCTACCTGCTGCTCCTGCCGACCGCGTTCCTGTTCCAGGCGGCGTTGACCGAGTCGCTCTTCCTCTGCCTCGCCCTGGCCGCCTTCTGGTACGCCGAGCAACGGCGCTGGCTGCTGGTCGGGATCGTCGGCTACTTCCTGGCGCTGAGCCGCTCGGTGGGCTTCCTGGTGGTCGTCCCGCTCGCCCTGGTCCTGATGCGCCAGCACAACTACCGCGTCGACCCCCGAACGCTCTGGCGGTACCTGCGGGTCGGCGGGCCGCTGGTGCTCGTACCGGCCGGGTGGCTGACCTTCATGGCGTTCTGCAGGTGGCAGAGCGGCGACTGGTACGCCTACAAGCACGCCCAGGAGAAGGGCTGGGGGATCACCGTGCAGAACCCGTTCGGGGTGATCGTGCGCGGGCTGACCGGCGGCACGACCGCCGACGCGGTACGGGTCTGGTGTGCCGTGGCGGTGCTGGTGATCGTCCTGGTCGGGCTGCGCTGGGCGGAGCTGCCGTACCTGGTCTACACGGTCATCGTGGTGCTGGTGCCGCTGTCGATGGGGCCACCGGTGTACAAGAGCCTGCTGCGCTACCTGCTCGCGGCGTTCCCGGTCGCCCTGGTGCTGGCCCGCTGGGCCCGCCGGGCCACCCTCGACACCTGGCTCACCGCCGGGTTGGCGCTGCTCCAGGGTGTTCTCTTCGTGGTGTGGCTGACCTACTGGACCCACTTCATCATCTGAGCCGGTTCGGTTTCGGGCCTTCCACCCTGGGGACACCAGCGCACACGGTCCTCGATGGAGGTGGCTGAGATGGCCAAGACGTCCCGTGCGGCTGCTCCCGCGGCCGTCGCTCCCATACAACGGGCCGCCCAGGTGCTGGGCGTGTTCTTCCTGCTGATCGGCATCCTGGGCTTCATCCCGGGCATCACCAGCAACTACGACACCATGTCCTTCGCCGGACACAACTCCGACGCGAAGCTGTTGGGCCTGTTCCAGGTGTCGGTCCTGCACAACATCGTGCACCTGGCGTTCGGCGTCGCCGGGCTGGCGCTGTCCCGTACGGTCTCCGGCGCCCGGACCTTCCTGGTCGGCGGCGGCGCGATCTACCTGGTGATCTGGCTCTACGGCCTGGTGGTCGACCACAACAGCGGGGCGAACTTCGTTCCGTTCAACGGTGCGGACAACTGGCTGCACTTCCTGCTCGGCGTCGGCATGATCGCCCTCGGGCTGGCGCTCACCCGCCGGCCCGCCGGGCGGCGCTGACACCCGGCGTCCGACGGCGCCGCGACCTCTCGGGGTCGCGGCGCCTTCTTCTGTGCGGGGTTGCTATGCAACGAGTTGCATAGCAGGATGCCCTGCATGTCGCTGGAGCATGCCATCCTGGTCTCGCTGCTGGAGCGGCCGGCCTCCGGCTACGAGCTGGCCCGGCGCTTCGACCGCTCGATCGGCCGCTTCTGGACCGCCACCCACCAGCAGATCTACCGGGTGCTCAAGCGGATGGAGGCGGACGCCTGGATCACCGCCGAGGAGGTGGGCCAGGACGGGCTGCCCGACAAGAAGGTCTGGTCGGCCACCCCCACCGGCCGGGCCGCGCTGGTCACCTGGCTGCGCGCACCGGTGCAGCCCGAGGCGGTCCGGCACGAGCTGGCCGTCAAGATCCGCGGCGCCGCCTTCGACGACGCCGACGGCCGCGCCGCGCTCGTCGCCGAGGTCGAGCGCTACCGCGCCGACCACGAGGCCACCCTCGCCGGCTACCTGACCGGCGAACGCCGCGACTTCCCGGACCCCGACGCCCTCGACGCCCAGGGAGCGCTCCAGCACGTCGTGCTGCGCGGCGGCATCGCGTACGAGCGGATGGTGCTGGCCTGGCTCGACGACGTCCTCGCCACGCTCCGCAACCTCGACCCCCCGAACCGGAAGGCAACGCCGTGACCGATCCGCTGCTGCTCAACCCGCACACCTACGACCCCACCCAGCTCGACGAGCGCTCCCGTCAGCTGCTGCGGGCCACCGTCGACTGGTTCGAGCAGCGCGGCAAGCAGGCGCTGGTGGACAGCTACAACCGGCGCGACTGGTACGGCGACTTCCTCGACTTCGCCGCCAAGGAGGGCCTCTTCGCCACCTTCCTCACCCCGGCGGCCGACGGCGGAGGCGACCCCGACAAGCGCTGGGACACCGCGCGCAACGCGGCACTGAGCGAGATCCTCGGCTTCTACGGCCTCGGCTACTGGTACACCTGGCAGGTCACCGTGCTCGGGCTCGGTCCGGTCTGGCAGAGCGGCAACGCCGCCGCCCGGGCCCGCGCGGCCGAGCTGCTCGACGCGGGGCACGTGATGGCCTTCGGCCTCTCCGAGCGCAGCCACGGCGCCGACATCTACTCGACCGACCTGCTGCTCACCCCCGACGGCGAGGGTGGCTTCCGCGCCAACGGCAGCAAGTACTACATCGGCAACGGCAACGTCGCCGGCCTGGTCTCCGTGTTCGGCCGGCGCGCCGACGTCGAGGGCCCCGAGGGGTACGTCTTCTTCGCCGCCGACAGCCGCCACCCCTCGTATCACCTGGTCCGCAACGTGGTGAACGCGCAGATGTACGTCAGCGAGTTCCGGCTGGCGGACTACCCGGTCCGCGCCGAGGACGTGCTGCACACCGGGAAGGCTGCCTTCGACGCCGCGCTGAACACCGTCAACGTCGGCAAGTTCAATCTCTGCACCGCCTCCATCGGCATCTGCGAACACGCCATGTACGAGGCGGTGACGCACGCCCACAACCGGGTGCTCTACGGCCGGCGGGTCACCGACTTCCCGCACGTACGCCGAGAGCTGACCGACGCGTACGCCCGGCTGGTCGCGATGAAGCTCTTCAGCGACCGGGCGGTCGACTACTTCCGCTCGGCCGGCCCGGACGACCGGCGGTACCTGCTGTTCAACCCGATGACCAAGATGAAGGTGACCACCGAGGGCGAGAAGGTCATCGACCTGCTCTGGGACGTCATCGCGGCCAAGGGCTTCGAGGCCGACACCTACTTCGACAAGGCCGCCAAGGACATCCGCGGCCTGCCGAAGCTGGAGGGGACGGTGCACGTCAACCTCGCGCTGATCCTGAAGTTCATGGCGAACTACCTCTTCCAGCCGGCCGAGCACCCGCCGGTGCCGACCCGCCAGGACCCGGCCGACGACGAGTTCCTCTTCCGGCAGGGCCCGGCCCGCGGCCTCGGCGCGATCCGCTTCCACGACTGGCGCGCCGCGTACGACGCGCACGCCCACGTGCCGAACGTCGGCCGCTTCCGGGAGCAGGCCGACGGCCTCTGCGCCCTGCTCGCCGCGCACGCCCCGGACGAGAACCAGCAGCGGGACCTGGACTTCCTGCTCGCCCTCGGCCAGCTCTTCGCCCTGGTCGTCTACGGTCAGCTCATCCTCGAGCAGGCCGAGCTGACCAGCCTGGACGGTGACGTGCTGGACGAGATCTTCGACCTCCTGGTCCGCGACTTCTCCGCCCACACCACCGAGCTGCACGGCAAGACGGCCACCACCGAGGAGCAGGCCGCCTGGGCCCTCGCCCACATCCGCCGCCCGGTCCAGGACGCCGACCGCACCGCCCGGGTCTGGGCCCGGGTGGCCGCGCTCTCCGGCACGTACGAGATGCGACCGTGACCGCGCGGGCGGGCCGGAACCAGCTGGGTTTCCGGCCCGTCCGCGGTCCGGCGCGTGGCCGTCCCCGCAGCGGTGGACGCGACCCCGCACGCCGGCCGGGTTGGGCGCGTGCGCTCGCTATGGACCTGATGGCGTAAACGAGTCACCGACGGCGCCGCCTGTTCCGATCCGCTTACGCCGTCAGATCTGTAGGCGGTGAGATGACATGACCGGTCGGCCCGCGATTCCTGGCCTGCTAGTTTGCTCCCGTGTTCGCGCTTCCCCTCACCACCGACGCCGAGCTGCGGCCGCTCGAGCCGTGGCACGCCGACGAATTCCTCGCCAACCTCGACCGGTGCCGCGAGCACATCGCCCCCTGGGTGGGGGCGTCCTTCGTGGCCACCGACGCCGAGTCCGCCCGCAAGGTCCTGCAGAACTACGCCGACCGGTGGGCGCGCGACGACGGCGGGATCTGGGGCATCTGGCAGCGCGGGACGCTGGTCGGCGGGGTGCTGTTCGTGTCGCTCAACGTCAACACCGGCGTCTGCGAGGCCGGCTGCTGGCTGGAGGCCGGCGCCGAGGGTCAGGGCCTGGTCACCCGGGCCGCCCGCGTGATCATCGACTGGGCGATCCGGGAGCGGGGCATCCACCGGGTGGAGTGGGTGACCAACGCGAAGAACGAGCGCAGCATCGCCGTCGCGCGGCGGTTGGGCATGCGGTGCGACGGTACGCTCCGCGAGGTCGCCCCGGGACCGGACGGCCGGATCGACATGGAGATCTGGTCGGTGCTGGCCCCGGAATGGAAACCCTGACCGCCGATCGGCGTCAGGGCGGGCACACCCGTGCCCGGTACCACGGCTGCCGGGCCACCCAGCCGGGCAGGAAGTCACGGAAGTGCGGGGTCAGGGTCGCCCCACGGTGAATGATGCCCGCCCGCGCGACCCTACCCGCGGGGGCGCGCGGCGGGGATTTGTCGTACCCGGACGTCAACATGTGTCCATGGCCGCCCCCACCCTGGCTGACCGGACCGACCAGCCGCGTGCCCTGCCGCTGCGTGAGGTCCGCACCCGGCTCAACCAGCTCCTGTCCCTGGCCGAGTTGACCGACACGGTCACCCTCGTCACCCGCGACGGCGACCCACGTCCCGTCGCCGCGATCGTGCCCGCCCCGGCCGCCCGCACCGCAGCGCAGGCACGGGCCGACGCCGAACGGCTCGCCGCGGTCACCGCCGGCTGGGCCCGCCGCCTAGAGGAACTGCACCGGCAGAGCACCCGCCGGCACGCCGCCGAGCTGCGCACGGTCACCGACGCCCTCGCCGAGGTCTGGGCCGAGTTGGAGCGCCGGGCGCCGGCCGGTGATCCCGGACTGGCGCGGCTGCGCGCCGCCCATGCCGACCTGCTGCGTTCCTGATCCCGCCCGACGCGAGGCGGGTACGTGGGCGGCCTCCGGGCCGGTGCCCGGAGGCCGCGTACGACGTCAGTCCCGGCCGCGCTGCTGCCGGTAGCGGCGGATCAGGGCGGCGGTGGACGAGTCCACGTCGCCCAGGTCCGCCGTGCTGCCGGTCAGCTTCGGCGCGAGCTGGTTCGCCATCACCTTGCCCAGCTCCACGCCCCACTGGTCGAACGGGTTGATGTCCCAGATCGCGCCCTCGGTGAAGACGATGTGCTCGTAGAGGGCGATCAGCTGGCCGAGGGTCGACGGGGTGAGCTTCGGGGCGATGATCGACGTGGTCGGGTGGTTCCCCGGCATCACCCGGTGCGGCACCACGTCGGCCGGCGTGCCCTCCGCCTCGACCTGCTCCTTCGTCCGCCCGAAGGCCAGCGCGGCGGTCTGCGCGAAGAAGTTCGACATGAACAGGTCGTGCATGTCACCGAGGTCGTGGTTGGGCCGGCTGAAGGCGATGAAGTCCGCCGGGATGAGCAGCGTCCCCTGGTGGATGAGCTGGTAGAAGGCGTGCTGACCGTTGGTGCCGGGCTCGCCCCAGAAGATCTCCCCGGTCCGGTACGTCACCGGCGTGCCGTCGAGCGTCACCGACTTGCCGTTGCTCTCCATGGTGAGCTGCTGGAGGTACGCGGGGAACCGGTGCAGGTACTGCGAGTAGGGCAGCACCGCGTGGGTCTGTGCTTCGAGGAAGTCGGTGTACCAGACGTTCAGCAGGCCCAGCAGCGCCGGCACGTTCCGCTCCACGGGCATGGTGCGGAAGTGCTCGTCGACCGCGTGGTAGCCGGCCAGCATCTCGCGGAAGCGCTCCGGCCCGACCGCCAGCATCACCGAGAGCCCGACCGCCGACGGCAGCGAGTACCGCCCGCCCACCCAGTCCCAGAAGCCGAACATGTTCTCCGGGTCGATGCCGAAGTCGCGGACCCGCTGCTCGTTGGTGCTGACCGCGACGAAATGCCGGGCGATCGCCGAGTCGTCGGCATCCATCCCGGCGAGCAGCCAGCGCCGCGCCTGGTTGGCGTTGGCCAGGGTCTCCTGGGTGGAGAACGTCTTGGAGACCACGACGAACAGCGTGGTGGCCGGGTCCAGGTCGACGGTCTTGTCGTGGATGTCGGTGGGGTCGATGTTGGACACGAACCGGCAGCTGATCCCAGCGTCCCGGTACGCCTTCAACGCCTCGTACGCCATCACCGGCCCGAGGTCCGACCCGCCGATGCCGATGTTGACCACCGTGGTGATCCGCTCGCCGGTGTACCCGCGCCAGGAGCCCGACCGGACCCGCTGGGCGAAGGCGGCCATCCGGTCCAGTACGGCGTGGACGCCGGCCACCACGTCCTGCCCGTCCACCACCAGGCTGGCGTCGCGGGGCAGGCGCAGCGCGGTGTGCAGGACGGCGCGGTCCTCGGTGGAGTTGATGTGCTCGCCGGCGAACATGGCCGCGATCCGGTCGGCGAGCCGGACCTTCCTGGCGAGGGCGGTGAGCAGGGTGATGGTCTCGTCGGTGACCAGGTTCTTGCTGTAGTCGACGTGCAGGTCGGCGACGTCGCCGGTGAGCCGCTCACCCCGCTGCCCGTCCGTGGCGAACAGTTCCCGCAGGTGGGTGCCGCGGATCGCCTCGGCGTGCTTGCGCAGGGCCTGCCATTCGTCCGTGGTGGTGACGTCCACAGCCATCGGGTCGATCTTCTCCTTCACGACGGGTCAGTCAGCGGGCATCGAGGCGCCCGTTGCCGGCGACTCCCTCAGCCTGCCACCCGTGGGGGAGCGGCGCGACGCGACCGGAGATCGCCCACCCCTTGGACGGTCCCTCGTGGCTTGCCCGGACACGCCGTTGCGACGCGTGTTCGACACGCCCGTCACGGGGAGACGGCGTCCGGTCGCGGAGCGTAGGCTCCGAGTTCTCAGGACCGTACCGGTGAGGAGGCACCGTGGCGTCGGTGATCGGTCCCCGGCCCCCGGCCGACGAGGACGACCCGGCCGACGACGGCCCCGCCTGCGCGTTGCCGGAGCTGGAGGACGGCTGCTCGACCGTGAGTTCAAGGACGGCCAGGACCTCTCCGGCGGCCAGTGGCAGCGGCTCGCCAACGTCCGGCACGCCGACCAGATCGTCGTCCTGGACCGCGGCAGGCTGATCCAGCGGGGCAACCACGACGAGCTCATGGCACAGGACGGCCTCTACCGGGAGCTCTTCAATCTCCAGGCCGCCGGCTACGTCGCCCGGGCCGCCGACGGTACGTCCTGACCCTGGCAGTTCAGGCGGCGGCGCGGGCCGGCGTGGGGCGTCGGGTGAGCAGCGGCTCGCCGAGCACCACCGCCAGCGTCGCCATCGTCACCGCGCCGCCGAGGCCGAACGCGCCCCGCGCCCCGTACGCGGGCAGGATCAGCCCGCCGAGCAGCGCGCCGAGCGCGATGCCGACGTTGAAGGTCGCCGAGTTGGCCGCGAAGGCCAACTCGGTGCGGCCGGGCGCGACCTGCAGGATCCGGGCCTGGGTGACGGTGAAGACGGGAGCGGCGGTCGCGCCGAGCAACGCCAGCAGCCCCACCACGACGCCGGGTTGTCGGGCGAAGAGGCAGAGGCCGAGCAGGGCGACGCCCTGCCCGCCGACGGTCAGCGCGAGCGTGCCGCGCGGAGACCGGTCCAGCACCCGTCCCACGGTCACCACGCCGGCGATCCCGGCCAGGCCGAAGACGAAGAGCAGCCCACCGACCGCCCCGGCGGGGAAGCCGCCGGGCCCGGTGAGGAACTCCGCGACGTACGTGAAGCCGGCGAACATGCCGGTCACCGACCCGGTGGTGGCGATCAGCACCACGGCGAACCGGCCGGTGTGCGGCTCGGCCGCGTACGCCGCGTGACTCTCCTCGGGACGGCTGGTCGGTAGCAGCGCGGCCACGACGACCAGGGCGAGCAGGGCGAGAACGCTGATCACCAGGAAGGGAACCCGCCAGCCGTCCCGCTGGCCGAGCCAGGTCCCCGCCGGGACGCCGAGCACGGTGGCGAGGGAGCCGCCCACCGACATCACCGCGATCACCCGCCCACGGACGGCGGGGGAGAAGAGCCCCACCGCCAACGGGGCGGTGACCGCCCAGAACACGGCCTGGGCCAGGGCGGTGGCGATCCGCGCCCCGAGCAGCAGTGGGTACGCCGTCGCGGCGACCGTGACCACGGTGCCGGAAACCAGCACGGTGAGGACGCCGCCGAGCAGGTACCGGCGGGGAACGCCGCGGGTGACCTGCGCTAGGGGCAACGACGCCAGCGCGACGGTCGCCCCGTACGCGGTGACCAGGTGGCCGGTCGACGGCACGGACACGCCGAGGTCGGCCGCGATGAGGGGCAGCAGCCCGATCGGCAGGTTCTCGGTGCTGTTGAAGGCGAACGCGGAGATGGCCAGCGCCAGCAGGACGCTCAGCCGACGCGCGGTGGCGGGGCGGAACACGGATGCTCGTCCTTCCCGGGCGACGCCCTGGCTGGTCGGGTTGACCTCGAGTCCACGCGAAATCCTAGGTTGGCCGGACCGGCCCCGCCGCCCCGTCAGCGCGGCGCAGACCCAGGGAGCAGCAATGCGTTACCGCGTCCTCGGCGGCACCGGCATCCAGGTGAGCGTCCACTGTCTCGGCACGATGATGTTCGGCGCGGTCGGGAATCCGGACCACGACGATTGCGTCCGCATCGTGCACGCCGCACTGGACCAGGGGATCGATGTGGTGGACACGGCCGACATGTACTCCGGTGAGTCCGAGGTGATCGTCGGCAAGGCGTTGCGGGGCCGGCGGGACGACGTGGTGCTGGCGACCAAGGTGCACTTCCCGATGGGGGAGGGACCGAACCGTGGCGGCAACTCGCGGCGGTGGATCGTCCGGGAGGTCGAGGAGAGCCTGCGTCGCCTCGGCACCGACTGGATCGACCTCTACCAGGTGCACCGCCCGGACCACAGCACCGACATCGAGGAGACGCTGGGCGTGCTCAGCGACCTCGTCCGGGCCGGCAAGATCCGGGCCTTCGGCTGCTCGACCTTCCCGGCCGAGGAGATCGCGGAGTCGCACCACGTCGCGGAGCGGCGGGTGCTCGGGCGGTTCCGGACCGAGCAGCCGCCGTACTCGATCCTGGCCCGGGGGATCGAGACCGCGGTCCTGCCGGTCTGCCAGCGGTACGGCATGGGGGTGCTGGTCTGGAGCCCGCTCGCCTCCGGCTTCCTCTCCGGCCGCTACCGCCACGGCCGGGCGGTGGACCTGAGCACCGGGCGGCCCGCGCTCACGCCGGCCCGCTTCGATCCGGCCCTCCCGGGCAACGTGGCGAAGTTCGCCGCGGTCGAGGAGTTGGTGGCGCTCGCCGACGAGGTCGGCTGCACGCTGCCGGAGCTGGCCGTGGCGTTCACGGTGGCGCACCCGGCGGTCACCTCCGCGATCATCGGTCCGCGCACCATGGAGCAGCTGGAGGCGCTGCTCAAGGGCGCGTCGCTCACCCTCGACGATGCGGTCCTCGACCGGATCGACGAGATCGTGCCGCCCGGCACGAACCTGTACCAGCCGGACGGGGCGTGGTCGGCGCCGGTGCTCACGGACCCGACCCGCCGGCGCCGGCCGCTCGCGGACCGAGCCGCCGCCTGAACCGTACGGGCCTCGCTCGCCTCCTTCGGAGCGGGCGGATGGCATGATCGCGGGATGCCCTCGATGCTGCCACCAGACACCGTCCGTTTCGAGCTGCACGGCGGTGACCCCGTGCTCCGGCTCGCCGTGGACGCGCCGGACGGGCTCCGGCCGGAGCAGTGGGGACTGGTCAGCCGGCTGACGCTGTGTGTGGTGGACGGTCCGGGGGACGCCGGCTACATCACGCCGCGGTTCGGCCCGGATGGTGACGTCGCTCCGGTCGGCTGGGACGAGGCGGTCGACCGCGCCGGCGGCAGCCTGGTGGTCTTCGGTGCTCGACCGGACGCGCCGACAGTCTTCGTCCGCTCCCTCTAGACGAGTAAGTCCTAACCCTGGTCAGTGGTCGTAGGCGATCAGGGACCGGGTGACGGGTTGGCCGGTGGCTCTGTTGTGCCAGATGGCGGCGGTCAGGGCCAGGAGGCGCTGCGCGATGCGGGC
>NZ_QGGF01000409.1 GCF_003857015.1 Micromonospora globispora
GCTCCGGTCTCGTGGTCTCGGAGATGTGTATAAGAGGCATGCGTGGCTACTCGGGGCCGGGGCCGGACCCCCGCGATCCGCAGCCGCTCGGCGCGGTGCTGGACCGGCTGGTCAAGGCGCGCGGCTGGCAGCAGCCGGCAGCCGAGGCGACCGTCTTCGGTGCCTGGGAGCGGGTGGTCGGCCCGGAGGTGGCCCAGAACAGCCGTCCGGTGAAGCTGGAGAACGGCGAGCTGACCGTCGAGGCCCGGTCGACCGCGTGGGCGACCCAGCTGCGGCTGCTCGCCGGCTCGCTGTTGCAGCAGATCGCCCGCGAGGTGGGCCACAACGTCGTGCGCAAGCTGCACATCCACGGCCCGGCCGCGCCGTCGTGGTCGCGCGGCCCGCGCCGGGTGCGCGGCCGGGGGCCCCGCGACACGTACGGCTGAGGCGCCAGCGCCGGACCACGTGATTGCCGCGACCGATCCTGCCGTGGCGGCTCCGACCGCACCGGTCAGGCGTCGGCGTAGACGGCGAAGCCCCGATCTGCACAGCGGCGGTAGAAGGCGGCGAGCACGCTCAGCTCGGCGCAGGTGAAGTTCCACTGCGGCGGATCGCCGTTCTCGTCGCGCAGCCCGTCGAGCCGGCTGTCCAGCCAGCGGAGCTGCTGCTCGGCGAGGCGGCCGTCGGCGAGCAGCGACCGGAGCACCTCGCTGACCGACTCGAAGGTGACCGCCTCCCCGAAGGGCCGGTGCTGGGCCACGAACTTCTCCACCCCGCCGGCGATCCACGCGCAGCCGTCGGGGTCGATCACCGGGTCCTCGTCCTCGGCGGCGTTCTCAGTGGCGTAGAGCACATTTTCCAGGCCGAGGATCAGATCGACCAGCTCGGTGTAGGCGGTCGCCCGGACCGTACCGGTCTTGGCGATCAGCTCGGCGAGGGCCGCGGTCGGGGCGGAGATCCGTGGCATGTCGACGATCTCGCCGAAGTCGACGAACTCGGCCGGCGCGACCGGGTCGTAGAAGCGGCCGGTCCGCGGCCAGTGCACCGCGACATTGTCCAGCCCCATCTGGCGTCACCTCTTACAAGCACGTTGTCGGACCGATCGGGTCGATCGTCCCGGTTCGGT
This sequence comes from Micromonospora globispora, assembly GCF_003857015.1. Taxonomy (GTDB): domain Bacteria; phylum Actinomycetota; class Actinomycetes; order Mycobacteriales; family Micromonosporaceae; genus Micromonospora; species Micromonospora globispora. The sequence goes on from NZ_QGGF01000409.1 coordinate 1,106, forward strand.
CCGGGAAAGATCAAGACCACGCCGGTGGGCGCCGCAAAGGTACGGCACGTCCGGCCCCGCCGCGACCCCTGGGCGGTTACGCCCCGGTACCGATCCGTTGGCCGATCGCGCCCTTGGACAGGGCTTCGCGTGTAGGGGGAGTCGCGGACAGTGCGATTCGGGCCGCTACGGAGTTCTCAGGCGGCCCGCAGGGGTGCCGAGTGGCGGTTTAGTCGTGTGCGCAGAGTAAGATTGGGGGCGAGACGAAGACCCGATACGGAGCGACGGACACGGGCCCCCAGGGCCCTTGCTCATTGTCCCGCATCGGGTCGAGCCGATCGCGATCCGCGGGCAACCGCGGCGACCGGCGTACGCGATCCGTGGCCTGGAGTTCCCGGGGCCGGTCCGTGCGCCGACGTCGTGTCCTGTCCGCCGAACCCGCGCCCCCGCGCCCTGGCGTGGTCGGTGCGAGAAAGTGGCCGAGGGTGGCAGCGGAGGACAACAAGAAGTACGGCGCCGAGTCGATCACCGTTCTCGAGGGGTTGGAGGCGGTCCGGAAGCGGCCCGGTATGTACATCGGGTCCACCGGGGAACGCGGTCTGCACCACCTCGTGTGGGAGGTCGTCGACAACGCGGTGGACGAGGCGATGGCCGGGTACTGCGACACCATCGACGTGGTGCTGCTGGCCGACGGCGGCGTACAGGTCACCGACAACGGTCGTGGCTTCCCGGTCGACCTCCACCCGAAGCTGAAGAAGCCGGGTGTCGAGGTCGCGCTCACCGTGCTGCACGCGGGCGGCAAGTTCGACGGCAAGGCGTACGCGGTCTCCGGCGGTCTGCACGGCGTCGGCGTGTCCGTGGTGAACGCCCTCTCCACGAAGATGGCCGTGGAGATCCACAAGGACGGCTTCGTCTGGCGGCAGGAGTACCACCACTCCAAGCCGACCCCGCTGGAGAAGGGCGAGCCGACCGACCGGACCGGCTCGGCGGTCTCCTTCTGGCCGGACCCGGACGTCTTCGAGACCGTCGACTTCGATTTCCAGACCATCTACCGCCGGCTGCAGGAGATGGCCTTCCTCACCCGGGGCCTCACCATCCACCTGCTGGACGATCGGGTCGCGGAGAGCGAGGAAGGCAAGATCCGCGAGGTCACCTTCCAGTACGACGGCGGCATCGCCGACTTCGTCCGGCACCTCAACGCCTCGAAGAACCCGATCCACAAGACGGTGGTCGAGTTCGGCGCCGAGGAGGAGGGCATGTCGGTCGAAATCGCCATGCAGTGGAACGAGTCGTACGGCGAGTCGGTCTACACCTTCGCCAACAACATCAACACCCACGAGGGCGGCACCCACGAGGAGGGCTTCCGGGCCGCCTTGACCAGCGTCGTCAACCGGTACGGCGCGGAGAAGAAGCTGCTCAAGAGCGACGAGAAGCTCTCCGGCGAGGACATCCGCGAGGGCCTGGCCGCGATCATCTCGGTCAAGCTGACCAACCCGCAGTTCGAGGGCCAGACCAAGACCAAGCTCGGCAACACCCCGGTGAAGAGCTTCGTGCAGCGGGTCTGCAACGAGTGGCTGGTCGACTGGTTCGACCGGAACCCGGCCGAGGCCAAGACCATCATCCAGAAGGCGTCCCAGGCGGCGCGGGCCCGGATCGCCGCGCAGCAGGCGCGGAAGCTGGCCCGGCGCAAGTCGCTGCTGGAGTCCGGCTCGATGCCCGGCAAGCTGGCCGACTGCCAGTCCACCGACCCGCGGGAGTCGGAGGTCTTCATCGTCGAGGGTGACTCGGCGGGCGGCTCGGCGAAGCAGGGGCGCGATCCCCGCACCCAGGCGATCCTGCCGATCCGCGGCAAGATCCTGAACGTGGAGAAGGCCCGGATCGACCGGGTGCTGAAGAACAACGAGGTCCAGGCGCTGATCACGGCGCTCGGCACCGGTATCCACGACGACTTCGACATCGAGAAGCTGCGTTACCACAAGATCGTGCTGATGGCCGACGCGGACGTCGACGGCCAGCACATCCAGACGCTGCTGCTCACCCTGCTGTTCCGCTTCATGCGGCCGCTGGTCGAGCTGGGGCATGTCTACCTGGCCGCCCCGCCGCTCTACAAGATCAAGTGGAACAAGAAGGGCGACGACGCCCAGTACGCGTACTCGGACCGGGAGCGGGACGGGCTGATCGCGCTGCGCCAGCAGAAGAAGCCCAACGCCCGGCCGGACGACATCCAGCGGTTCAAGGGTCTCGGCGAGATGAACTATCCCGAGCTTTGGGAGACCACCATGAACCCGGCCACCCGTACGCTGCGCCAGGTGACGCTCGACGACGCCGCAACCGCGGACGAGCTGTTCAGCGTGCTGATGGGTGAGGACGTCGAGGCCCGCCGTTCGTTCATCCAGCGCAACGCCAAGGACGTGCGGTTCCTGGACATCTGACGGCTCGGTGCCGGCCGGCCGGACATCCACCGGTCGGCCCACCGGTCCACAGGGTTATCCACAGACAGGCCGGTTTCCACAGCCGTTATCCACAGCACGAAAACGACTCTGAGTCTGATAAGGGTTAACAGTGACCGATACTCCCGAGTCCACCCCGAGCGAGCCGGAGATCCCGGAAACCCTGGCCGCGGTCGTCGCGCACGACCGTATCGAGCCGGTCGGCCTCGAGGTCGAGATGCAGCGCTCGTACCTCGACTACGCGATGAGCGTCATCGTCGGGCGGGCGCTGCCGGACGTCCGGGACGGGCTCAAGCCGGTCCACCGCAAGATCCTCTACGCCATGTTCGACTCCGGCTACCGGCCGGACCGCGGCTACGTGAAGTGTTCCCGGGTCGTTGGCGACGTGATGGGTCAGTTCCACCCGCACGGCGACTCGGCGATCTACGACGCGCTGGTCCGGATGGCGCAGCCCTGGTCGCTGCGGTACCCGTTGGTCGACGGCAATGGCAACTTCGGCTCGCCGGGCAACGACCCGGCCGCCGCCATGCGGTACACCGAGTGCAAGCTCGACCCGCTGGCGATGGAGATGCTGCGGGACATCGACGAGGATACCGTCGACCTGCAGGACAACTACGACGGCCGGGCCAAGGAGCCCACCATCCTGCCGTCCCGCATCCCGAACCTGCTGATCAACGGCTCCGAGGGCATCGCGGTCGGCATGGCCACCAAGATCCCGCCGCACAACCTGCGCGAGATCGGCGCCGCCGTCCAGTGGTGCCTGGAGAACCCGGAGGCCGACGAGGCCACCACCCTCGAGGCGCTGCTGGAGATCGTCAAGGGCCCCGACTTCCCCACCCACGGCCTGATCGTCGGCCAGGCCGCCATCCAGGACGCGTACCGGACCGGGCGTGGCTCGATCCGGATGCGGGCCGTGGTCGAGGTCGAGGAGGACAAGCGCGGCCGCCCCGCGCTCGTCGTCAGCGAACTGCCGTACCAGGTCAACCCGGACAACCTCGCCGAGCGGATCGCCGAGCTGATCAAGGAGGGCAAGCTCGCCGGCATCGCCGACATCCGGGACGAGTCCTCCGGGCGTACCGGCATGCGGATCGTGCTCGTGCTCAAGCGCGACGCGGTCGCCAAGGTGGTGCTGAACAACCTCTACAAGCACACCCAGCTCCAGGAGACCTTCGGCGCCAACATGCTCGCCCTGGTCGACGGGGTGCCGCGCACGCTGAACCTGGCGCAGTTCCTCCGCTACTACGTCGAGCACCAGATCGAGGTGATCCGCCGGCGGACCGCGTTCCGGCTGCGCAAGGCGGAGGAGCGGGCGCACATCCTGCGCGGTCTGTCCAAGGCGCTGGACGCCCTCGACGAGGTGATCGCCCTGATCCGGCGCTCGCCCACGGTCGAGGATGCCCGGCAGGGCCTGATCCGGCTGCTCGAGATCGACGAGGTCCAGGCGACCGCGATCCTCGACATGCAGCTGCGCCGGCTGGCGGCCCTCGAGCGCCAGCGGATCCTCGACGACCTTGCCAAGCTCGAGCTGGAGATCGCCGACCTCAAGGACATCCTCGCCAAGCCGGAGCGGCAGCGGAGGATCGTCTCCGAGGAGCTCGGCGAAATCGTCGCCAAGTGGGGCGACGACCGGCGGACGAAGATCATCCCGTTCGACGGCGAGGTCTCGATGGAGGACCTCATCGCCCGCGAGGACGTGGTCGTCACCATCACCCGCACCGGGTACGCCAAGCGCACCAAGGTCGACCTCTACCGCTCCCAGCGGCGCGGCGGCAAGGGGGTCAGCGGCGCCTCGCTGCGGCAGGACGACATCGTGAGCCACTTCTTCGTATGCTCGACCCACGACTGGATCCTGTTCTTCACGAACAAGGGTCGGGTCTACCGGGCGAAGGCGTACGAGCTTCCGGAAGCCAGTAGGGTGGCCAAGGGCCAGCACGTGGCCAATCTGCTCGCTTTCCAAGCGGACGAGCAGATCGCCCAGATCATCGAAATCCCGAACTACCAGGTTGCGCCCTACCTGGTACTGGCCACGAAGAACGGCCTGGTGAAGAAGACGCGGCTCGAGGAGTTCGACTCCAACCGTTCCGGCGGAGTCATCGCGATCAACCTGCGCGATGAGGACGAGCTGGTCGGTGCTGCCCTGGTGGGCCCCACGGACGACCTGCTGCTGGTCTCGAAGAACGCCCAGGCGATCCGGTTCAACGCCACCGACGAGGCGCTGCGTCCGATGGGTCGGGCCACCTCGGGTGTGATCGGGATGCGGTTCAGCGAGGATGATGTCCTGCTGGCCATGGAGGTCGTCCGCGAGGGCATGGACGTCTTGGTCGCGACGAACGGCGGGTACGCGAAACGTACTCCGATCGAGGAATACCCGGTCCAGGGCCGGGGAGGTAAGGGCGTGCTGACTGCGAAGATCACCGAGCGACGCGGTGGTCTGGTCGGTGCCGTGGTGATCAGTCCGGACGACGAGCTGTTCGCCATCACCAGCAACGGTGGTGTCATCCGGACTCCGGTGAAGCCTGTACGCCGTACGCGTGACCGGAACACAATGGGGGTCAAGCTGATGGACCTCCCGGACGGCGTGACTATCGTGGCGATTGCTCGCAATGCCGACGAGCCTGACGAACAGGACTAGTTGATGACGGAGACACAGGCGAAGTCGGGGAACAAGGGGACCTCGGCCAACCCGGTCGACGAGGAGGCCGCAAAGGGCGGCACACCAGCGACCGGCCGCGCGGCCGTGGGCCGGGCCACGGTCCCCGCCGACGAGCCTGCCCCGAAGTTCACCCGGGCCCCCGGCATGACGCCACCGCCGGACAAGCCCGGGGAGGACTCGGGGACCAGCGAGCAGACCGAGAAGGCCAAGGTCGACGCCCCGACCTCCGCGGACGGGCTGGCGGGCCCGGCGGCCAGCGCGCGGCCCGCCACCACCCAGGCGATGAAGCCGGCGGCGGGCCGGGCGTCGACGGGTACCACCGGCACCCAGCCGCGGGTCGGGGCCGGTCTCGGCACAGCGGTGAAGCCTTCGCCGGACGGCGGGCGTACCGGCACGACCGGCCGCCCGAACGGCGGCGGCCTTCCCCCGGGCATCAGCAATGCGGCCGCCGTCGGTGCCGCCCGCGTCGGTGAGGCGGTACGCGCCGCCCGTGGCGCGGTCAGCTCGGCCGCCTCCCGCGGCCCGCGCCGGGCCCGGCTGAACCTCAAGCGGATCGACCCGTGGTCCGTGATGAAGTTCGCGTTCGCGGTCTCCGTGGTGCTCTTCATCGTGGTGGTCGTCGCCACCTCGGTGCTCTACCTGGCTCTCGACGCGATGGGCGTCTTCAAGAGCGTCAACGACAGCCTGACCGATCTGGTCAGCGCCAGCGGCGGGCAGAGAACCGGCGGCTTCCGGATCACCGCCAAGGGCGTGATTCTCAGCTCGGCGCTGATCGGCCTGGTGAACGTCGTGCTCTTCACCGCGCTCGCCACCCTCGGCGCGTTCGTCTACAACGTCTGCGCCGACCTGGTCGGCGGGATCGAGCTGACGCTCGCCGAGCGGGACTGAACCAGCGAAGACGCCGGGGCGCCGCGTAAAGCGGTCGCCCCGGCGTCGCGTATCCGGGTAGGTTGATCGGGTACGGGTGAGAGGCGCGCCACGGCCACCCCCGATTTGGGGCCGGACGCGGCAATGAGTTAACCTTGCTCGTCGCTACGCGGGGCTATAGCTCAGTCGGTTAGAGCGCAGAGCTGATAACTCTGAGGTCGCTGGTTCGATTCCAGCTAGCCCCACCGCACATCGTCCGACGGCAGTCGAGCGCGAGGGGTCGCCCCATGTTCAAGAAGCTTCTGTTCCTGGTCGGCGTCGTCGGCGTGGCTGCCGTGGTTGCCAAGAAGGTGAAGGCTTCGAACGACGAGCGCGCCCTGTGGCACGAGGCGACCACCGCGCCCGACCTGCGCTGACCGTCCCTTCAACTGCCAGCACCAGGCGGCTCCGCCCGCCCTCGGGGCCCTAGCTCAACTGGCAGAGCACTGCCTTTGCAAGGCAGGGGTTAGGGGTTCAAGTCCCCTGGGCTCCACCAGCACTTTTCTTGGTTGATCTCGGTCCCGAGTACAGCCATCTGTACAGCCAAGCGGTCACGCCATCCCCTCCTCGCCCAGCACGCGATCGATGGCTGAGGCAGCCTGACGAGCCCGGGCCGGCAGGACGTGTCCGTAGGTGTCGGCCGTCATCCGGATCGTGGAGTGCCCGAGCAGCTCCATCACCGTGCGCAGCTCCTCGCCCTGGTCCAGCAGGAACGTCGCGAAGGCATGCCGCAGGTCGTGTAGGTGCAGCCAGTCCAGGCCGGCCGCCGCGCGGAGCTGCTCGAAGCGCCGGTTGACGTTCCGCGGCTCCATCGGCGTGCCGATCGTGCTGGCGAAGACCAGACCGAGATCCGACCACACCTCGCCGGCCGCAAGCCGTTCCTTGGCCTGCCGCACCCGCTGCGACTCCAATGCCCGCACGGCCAAGCCGGACAGCGGCACCGGGCGGCTGGACCGGTGCGTCTTTGGCGGCACGAACTCCAAGCCTCGATCCGTGCGTTGAAGCGGCTGCCGAACGAACAGCGCCTTACCCGCCGGGTCGACATCGGACCAGCGCAGGCCCAGCAGTTCCGCCCGCCGCAGCCCAGTCGCCAGCGCCAGGACGAACAGCGATTCCAACCGGTCGCCGGTGAGCACGGACAGTAAGGTCTTGGCTTCCTCGGGCGTCAGCGCACGCCGCTCAGCCCGGCCAAGCGCCGGCGGCTTGGCCGCCTTGGCGACGTTGCGCGCGACCAGGTCCATCCGCTCAGCGTCGGCTAGGGCGACGCGCAGGACGGCGTGCACCTTGATGATGCTGGCCGGCGCGAGCTTGCCCCGGAGCCCGGTAAGGAACCGCTGTACGTCCCGAGGCGTGAGCCGGTCGAGCTTCATCCGGCCCAGACCCGGCATCAGGTGCTTGCTCACGGCCAGGCGGTAGCGCACCAGCGTTGACGGCCGGGTGCCATCGTGCGCCTTCACGTCCCGCAGCCACTCGGTCAGCCATGCTTCCACCGTCCGAGGCTGCGCGGTGAGGTCGACACCGAGCTGAAGTTGGTGCCGCAGTTCGTCCCGCTTCCGGACCGCCTCAGCCTCGCTCTTGGCGTAGACGTACTTCCGCTTCCGCTTGCCGTCAATCCAACCGAGGTCGACCACCGCCGCCCACACGCCTGGACGTTGCTCGTACACGGAGCCCTCACCATGAGCACGACGCCGCCGGCCGGTCATGCCGCGAACTCCTCATCAGCCGACAGGAGCTCATCAATCGCCGTCAGCGGGATCAGGCGAGCCCGACCAGCCTTGATCGAACGAAGCCGGCCCGAGCGCATCAGGACGTAGACGGTCTCCCGGCAGACGCCGAGAAGCGCCGCAGCCTCAGCGGGTCGGACGCTCTTTCTCTCCGTCACGCACCTGCTCCTTCCTTGTTGTCGGACGGACTGGCCGTAGTTGCCGAAACATCGGGCGGCGGGTCGGCGGCTCGTCTCGCGGCGTCGAGCTGTGCCCGCCATTGGATGCGCTCGGAGATCGCCCGCAGCACCCGGTGCCCGAGAGGCGGGACGTCCGGGTCGGTCGGTCTGGCGAGTTCCCAGGCGTGCCGCTGCTCGTCGCCGGCCGGGGCGGTGGTGGCGTCGGTGGTGACGCCGAGCAGTGCCTTGACCCATTCGCGGCGGTCGGCGCGGTGGTCGGCCAGGGTCTTGCCGGACCATTGGCGGGAGATGAGAACGCGGCGACCGCCGATGCCGAGGGTTTCCCGCTTGTGGACCTTGTTCTTGCAGTTCCCCGGCCTCAATCCGGGCCGGGCCTTCTTCGGCTGGATCCCGTAGAGCAACCAGTTGGCGCACCGCTCCGAACACGGCGTGTGCCGCAGTTCCTGCCAGAGCCGTTCCAGGTGCGCCCGCTGCCGTGAGGTGGTGACCCCGTGGCAGTCGGCGGCCTGCTTGGTCAGGTACTTGGTGATGTAGCCGACGCACCGATCGGCGTCCTTGGTGCCAGCGAGCACGCCCTTGGCGTCGACCTGGCTACCGAACCTGACGACGTGCACCGGCTCGGCGTTCGGGTCGGCGTCGACCAGATCAAGGCGGCCCGCAAGCGGGCCGCGCCGGCCCGGCCCCGGCCTGCTGGCGACCTCCGGCCGGCATCGGCCGGGCCGGCCGGCCACACTTGGGACGCAAAGCCCTTGAAGACCTCGGGGCTCCGCCCCGAACCCCGGCCCTCCTCAGAGATGCCGCCGCGGCTCCCCTCGTCGGGCACCACAAGGGCTACCAGCCTCCCCGGACGGGGCCAAGGTCGTTCGTCCGGTAGGGCGCTCCACCTTGTCCCCGTCCGGGGAGGCTGGACGGTCTACGACTGCCCGACGAGGAGATCAGCTCTTGGCCAGGAAGCCAACCTGATCGATTCGTGGCACCCTACCGGCATGGCGAAAGCGAGGAGATCGGCGTGGTTCCGTATGACTCGGACGCAGCGAGGGATCTGCGTCGCCGCACTGTGCGTGGCGCTAGCAGGGATCGCACTGGGCTTCGCCCTGAACCCTGCACTCGGGGGAATCATCGCGTCGGTATCCACGCTCGTCGGGATCTTTACGTCGATATTCGCCCCGCCGGATCCCCCACCCTCAAGGTGACTGAAGCAGCAGCGGCGCTGGCTGTACAGCCATCCGTACAGCCAAGCCCGCCCGTCCCCGTCTGGGGAGGCTGGACGGTCTGGCGACTGCCCGACGAGGAGATCCTTCCTCCGCCCAGAGCCTTTCTAAGTTGTGCGGCAGGACGCACACTGCAGTGCATGGGCACGATTCAAGACCCGAACCCCGACCGCGACTGGTTGAAGCGCAGCTACGTCGATACGAGCACCAACCCGTACTCCATCGACTCGCGCACGGAGATGATGGGTCGCCTCGCTGAGGGCACCGGAGGCAGCCCGGCCATGCGCGCCGTCATGCGCGCCGTCGCTGGCATCACGCTGGTCGCGATCGCCGTGTCGGTTGTCCTAGACGAGTAAGTCCTAACTCGGGACGGGGCTGCGGACGCAGCGAAGGGTGTTGATGATCCGTTTGTGACGACAGACATCAACACCCTTCTCACCGCACTGTACGTGAAGATCGACGACTGGCTC
>NZ_QGGF01000317.1 GCF_003857015.1 Micromonospora globispora
TGCAGGTGTCGGCCTACCCGGACGCCTACGCCCAGTGGGAACAGCAGGCCGCCGACCTCGTCGCCCAGCACTGGAACAGCTGACCCAACCGAACACCGTGAACCGACCACTGGCCGGCACCCTCACCGAGGGGTGCCGGCCAGCGGCGTATCCGGGTCGGTCGCGGTCAACCAGGTGGCCGGAGCCAACACGATCAGCGTCGAGGAGAGCGAGGCGTAGAGTCGGGCGGTGGACCGTACCGAATCGATGCCGGCGCAGACCCTCCCGCCCGGCGCGGCCCCCGCGGAGCAGCCCAGTGTGCTGCTGCCCGGCCACGACGTGCCGCTGGGTCGCTACACCACCGTGCGGCGGCTGCTGCCGCAGCGGCAGCGGCGGATGGTCGGCGCCTGGTGCTTCGTCGACCACTTCGGACCGGACGACGTGGCCGAGCGCCCCGGCATGGAGGTACCGCCGCACCCGCATACCGGTCTGCAGACGGTCACCTGGCTGCTGGACGGCGAGATCCTGCACCGGGACAGCCTCGGCAACGTGCAGCCGATCCGCCCCGGCCAGCTCAACGTGATGACCTCCGGTCACGGCATCGCCCACTCGGAACGCTCACCGGCGGCGCGTCCACCGCTGATGCACGGCGTACAGCTCTGGGTGGCGCTGCCCGACCCGGCGCGGGCCGGCGCGGCGGACTTCGCCCACCACGCGGAGCTGCCCCGCTGGCGCGACGGCGAACTGGACGTCACCCTGCTGGTCGGCGAGACCGGCGGCGAGCGGTCCCCGGCCGTGGTGCACACCCCGCTGATCGGCGCACAGCTCGAGGTGCGCGGTGCCACGCCGGCCACGCTGCCGCTGCGCCGCGACTTCGAGTACGGGCTGCTGGCGATGTCGGGCTCCGCCGAGGTCGATGCGATGCCGCTCGCCCCGGGCGCGTTGCTCTACCTCGGCGCGGGCCGGGACGCTTTCACCCTCCGGGCCGCGCCGGGCAGCCGGCTGCTGCTGCTCGGCGGCGAGCCCTTCGATGAGCCGCTGGTCATGTGGTGGAACTTCGTCGGCCGCTCGCACGAGGAGATCGCCGCCGCCCGGGAGGACTGGATGGCGGGTCGACGCTTCGGGGTCGTCACCGACGACCCCGCTGTGCCGCTGCCGGCTCCGGCGCTGCCCACCACCCGGCTGAAGGCCCGCGACCGCCGGGGTGGCGTTCTCGGCTGAATGCCCGCCCCCGGTGTGGGTAGACGCGGGCATGCCGACCACTGCGACATTCAGCATCGAGGACAAGAAGCGACTGGTACGCCGGCTCGCCGGCGAGCGAGGCTTCGCCGAGCAGTACGGCTTCCGGGTCATCAACAACCCGTCCCAACTGTTCCAGGTGCTCTACCTGTCCGTTCTGCTCGCCCGGCGCGGCGACTTCCGGCGTGCCATCGACACCGCCACGGCGCTTCGGGACGGCGGCTGGGACAGCGCCGCCCGGATGGCCCGCTCGCTGCACGAGGACCGGGTACGGGTGCTGCGGGCGGCCGGCCAGCGCGGCGACATCGACGCGCTGGCCGACGTGCTCGGTGACCTGGCCCAGGCGATCGTCGACGGGTACCGGGGCGACCTGCGCCGGCTCCGGACGAAGGCGCAGCAGGACCCGGCCCGGGAGCGCCAGTTGCTCACCGCCCTGCCGGGAGTGGACGACCAGGTGGTCGAGTTGTTCCTGCGGGAGGTCCAAGCGGTGTGGCGGGAGGTGGCGCCGGTCGCCGACCGGCGGGCACTCGCCGCCGCGCGCCGGTTGGGTCTCGGCCGCTCCGCGAACGACCTGGCCGGCCTGGCCGGCAGCGGCGAGTCCGAGCGGCTCGCCTGGCTGGTGGGAGCGCTCGCCCGGGTGGACCTGGAGAAGCGGTACGCCGAGTTGACCCCTTGACCCGGACGTGCGGCAGGCCACAGTTCTGGGAATCTCCCCCGAACGGTGGATGCCGCATCGTATGATGATCGCGGCAGTGATGCCCGCCCGGTTCGGGCGAATATCCACCGCCTGGCGGTCGCGACCCGGTTCGGGCGCGGACCGCCGGGGACAGGTGTTGCGTGGCGCCCCAGGTCGCGGTTCGTGACCCGGGGCGCCCGCCTGTTCTCGCTACCTCGCCAGGCTCGCCAGCAGGTTCACCGTCGCCGCGATGATGACCGCGCCGAACAGGTACGACAGCAGCGCGTGCCGCAGCACGGTCCGGCGCATCTCAGCACTGCACAGGTCGGTGTCGGAGACCTGGAACGTGGCCCCGACCGTGAACGACAGGTAGGCGAAGTCGGCGTAGCAGGGCCGGCCCCGCTGGTGGAAGTTCACCCCGCCCGGCTCCCCGCTGTAGTACAGCCGCGTGTAGCGGGTGGCGTAGACGGTGTGCACCACGAACCAGGAGAGCACCACGCTGAGCACGGCCAGCCCGCCGAAGGCGTCCAGGGTCACCCCGGGGTGGGCCCGGTGTGCGGTGGTCAGCACCACCCCGACCGCGAGCAGGCTGGCCACGCAGGCGCCCAGCAGCAGCGCGTCGCGGGCCGCCCGGTTCGGGTCCTCGTGCCGGGCCAGCCGCGCGGTCGTCTCGGCGTCCAGCCGCCACACCCGTCGCCAGAGCAGGATCAGCCAGCTCAGTGCGGCGGCGTCCCAACCGACCAGCGGGCCGAGCGCCGGCGAGACCAGCACCCCGAAGAGCCCGCCGCAGACCACCCCGACGATCCCCATCACGGTGAGCTGGATCGCCGCCGGGGTGTGCCCGTGCGGTGGGGCCGCGGGCGCACCGCGCCGCATCGGCGGAGCGCGTCAGATGCCGCGTAGGTGCTGCGAGACCCGCAGATGCCGCTTGTCCCGGGTCTGGGCGGCCCGCTGCGACCGGCTCAACTCGGGGGCGGCGTCGATGTGGGCGGACCGGGCCACCTGGTTGCCGTCGGCGTAGTCGACGGGAGGCAGTGCCCGCAGGGCCTTCAACACCTCTGGCGGGGCGCCCTCCCGCTCGGCCTCCCGCACCACGTCGTCCTTCTGCGCCGGGTAGTCCAGGGCCTCCAGGTACTGCAGGACGTCGCTGTAACTCGCCATGGGCCGGCTCCTCGCGCCTCGGTTCCCGTCACGACCGGCGGCGCTTACCCGCCGCGCGGCGCGTCACGCGCGGTCGCCCGGGGAAATCCGTGCTGTTTCCGCCCCGGCCCGACGGGTACGCCGCGGACCGCACAGCACCCGAAGGGGGTACCACGGATGAACTACGACACCTTCGTCGACCAGGTGGCACAGCGGACCCGCACGTCCTCGGAACGGGCGGTGGGGCTGACCCGGGCCACCTTGGAGACGCTGGCCGAGCGGTTGACCGGCGGGGAGGTGCTCGACCTCGCCGCGCAGCTGCCCAAGCCCCTCCAACTGGTGCTGAAGCCCTGTCCGCGGATCGAGGCGGCCGACCGCTTCGGCGCGGCCGAGTTCGTCGCCCGGGTCGGCCAGCGGGCCGGTGTGGACGAGAACGTCGCCCGGGACGGGGTGTGCGCCGTCTTCATCACGCTGCGCGAGGCGGTCACCGGCGGGGAGTTCGACGACCTGGTGACCCAGATGCCGCGCGACTACCGGGACATGGTGGAACCGGCGCTGGCCCCCAACGCGACCCTTCGACGGGCCTGAACGCCCCCAGGTGGCGCGCGGCGGTCAGGCGATCGCGCCGGCGGCCCGCAGCGCGGCGATCCGGTCGGCGTCGAAGCCCGCCTCGGCCAGCACCTCGTCGGTGTGCTCGCCGGCTTGCGGCGGCGGCCGGCGGACGGAGGTCGGGGTCCCGGAGAAGCGGGGCGCCGGCGCCGGCTGGGTCACGCCGTCGTGCTCGACGAAGACCCCGCGGGCGGCCAGGTGCGGATGGTCCGGCGCCTCCCGCCAGTCCAGCACCGGCGCCACGCAGGCGTCCGAGGTGCCGAGCAGCTCCGTCCACTCGTCCCGGGTCCGGGTGCGGAACAGCCGCGCCCACGCCTCGCGCAGCGCCGGCCAGTTCGCCGGGTCGGTGCGGTCCAGTGCCTCGTCGCCGGGGAGCGGGAAGCCGGTGAGCCGGACGAGTTCGTCGTAGAACTGCGGCTCCAGCGCGCCCACCGCGAGGTGACGCCCGTCGGCGCACTCGTACGTGTCGTAGAAGGGGGCGCCGCCGTCGAGCAGGTTCACCCCGCGCGGGTCCTGCCACATGCCGAACCGGCGCAGCGCGTGGATCTGGGTGGCGAGTACCGACACGCCGTCCACGATGGCCGCGTCGACCACCTGGCCGGCGGCGCCGGCGCGGACGGCGTACAGGGCGGAGACGATGCCGAGGGCGAGCATCATCCCGCCGCCGCCGAAGTCGCCGAGCAGGTTCATCGGGGGCACCGGGCGCTCGCCGGCCCGGCCGATCCCGTGCAGCGCGCCGGTGAGCGCCAGGTAGTCGATGTCGTGTCCCGCGTACGGGGCGAGCGGGCCGTCCTGGCCCCAGCCGGTCATCCGGCCGTAGACCAGCCGCGGGTTGACCGCCAGGCAGTCGTCCGGTCCGAGGCCCAGTCGCTCGGTCACCCCGGGCCGGAACCCCTCGATGAGCGCGTCGGCGGTGCGGACCAGTGCCCGTACCACCTCCCGGCCGGCCTCGGACTTCAGGTCGACCGCCATAGAGCGGCGGTTGCGGTGGAGCAGGTCGCCGGGGAGGCTGCCGAACCCGGCCGGGGCGGTGCGGTCCACCCGGATCACGTCGGCGCCGAGGTCGGCCAGCATCATCGCGGTGAACGGCCCGGGTCCGATACCGGCCAGTTCGATCACGCGGACGCCGGTGAGCGGGCCGACCGGGGTGGGGGAGGCGTCGTCGGTCATCGGGCCACGATAGGCGTCCCGGTCCGGGCTCCGCCGCCCCGGCCTCGGCGCCCGGTCGACCAGCCCCGCCATACAGCTGTTGACCAGGGCAATCGTCTGACCAGCGGCGGAGGCGCCGGACTTGGCGGGTGGGGTGAGCCTGCCCTAACCTGGACCCGGCGAGGGGAGTACTTCCCACGAACCATTCCGGTCAGTACGGCGCGCCGGGCGCGCCCCGGGTGGTTGCCCACGAAGCGTGGGTGAAGGAGACCTCGGACATGACACCGTGTTCGAGGAGGCTCCATGACGGAATTGTCATACCTGTCCGCCGCCGAGCTGTCGTCGGTCGGCACCCCCACCCTCTGGGCGGTCACCATCGCCGGCGTGCTCGCCCTGCTGGTGCTCGACTTCCTGGTCACCCGTCGCCCGCACGAGGTGAAGATGCGGGAGGCGCTGGGCTGGTCGGCGTTCTACATCGCCCTGCCGCTGGCCTTCGGGGGCTGGATCTGGGTCCGGTACGGCTCCGAGCTGGGGGTGCAGTACCTCACCGGTTACCTGGTGGAGAAGTCCCTGTCGGTCGACAACCTCTTCGTCTTCATGCTGCTGCTGGCCGCCTTCGCGGTGCCCGCGGTGCTCGCCCAGCGAGTACTGCTCTACGGCATCGCCGGCGCGCTGGTGCTGCGGGCCGTCTTCATCGCCCTCGGCGCCGCCGCCCTGCAGACCCTGGACTTCGCCTTCCTGCTCTTCGCCGTCATCCTGATCGCCACCGCGGTCAAGCTGCTGCGCGACGCCCTCTCCGGGCACCAGCAGGAGGTCGACATCAACAAGATGCGGTCGGTGAAGCTGCTCCGAAGGGTCATGCCGGTCGTCGACGAGTACCAGGGCACCCGGATGACCGTCCGGCAGAACGGCCGCCGCGCCCTCACCCCGTTCGCGCTGGTGGTCGTCGCGGTGCTCGCCACCGACGTGGTCTTCGCGGTCGACTCGGTGCCCGCCGTCTACGGCATCACCGAGGATCCGTACCTGGTCTTCGCCACCAACGCGTTCGCCCTGCTCGGCCTGCGTGCGCTCTACTTCGTGCTGCACGCCGCGCTCAGCCGGCTGGTGCACCTCAGCTACGGCCTGGCCATCATCCTCGCCTTCATCGGCGTCAAGCTGGGCCTGCACTGGGCGCACGGCATCTGGAAGGGCGTGCCGGAGATCCCGACGCTGGCCTCGCTCGGCGTCATCATCGGCGTCCTGGTGGTCGTCACCCTGACCAGCCTGCGGGCGACCCGGAGCACCGAGCCGGACGAGACCCAGGTGGCCAGCGGGCGGCACTGACCCCGGACCGGCCGCGACGGCGCTCACCCGCCGCGGCCGGTCCGGCCGAACCGGGTGGGCGGCCCCACCCCAGGTGGTACGACTGACGGGTGGGAATCGTGTCGCCGGGCTTTCAGGGCCGCCCCCGTTCGGCCGAGCCGGCCCTGCCGCCGGGTCAGTACCTGACCGAGGACTTCCCGGTGCTCTCCGCCGGCCCGACACCGAAGGTGCCGCTGGAGACCTGGGAGTTCGTCATCTCCACCGAGACCGGTGCCGAGTACCGCTGGTCCTGGGACGAGTTGATGGGTCTGCCGCAGGAGACGCCGACGGTGGACATCCACTGCGTCACCCGCTGGTCCAAGCTCGGCACCAGCTGGCTGGGGATCTCCCTGGACACCCTGCTCGACGGGATCGACACCGCCGCGGACTACGCGCTGGTGCACTCGTACGGCGGGTACACCACCAACCTGCCGCTGGATGACCTGCGCGGCGGCCGGGCCTGGGTGGCGCACACCTACGACGGTGGCCCGCTGGCCGCCGAGCACGGCGGGCCGGCCCGGATGCTGGTGCCGCACCTGTACTTCTGGAAGTCGGCGAAGTGGGTACGGGGCATCCGGCTGACGATCGAGGACGAGCCGGGTTTCTGGGAGACCGCGGGCTACCACGACTACGGCGACCCGTGGCGCGAGCAGCGCTACCAGGGCGACTGAGGTGGCCGCGCCCACGACCGGCCGGCGTGCGAGCACGCCGCTGACCTGGCGGGTGGCCCGGCTGGTCGAACGCCGGGTCGAGACGCCCAGCGCGCAGGCGCTGATCCTGGACGTACCCGGCTGGCCGGGACACCTGCCCGGGCAGCACGTGGACGTCCGGCTCACCGCCGCGGACGGGTACCAGGCCGCCCGGTCGTACTCGCTGGCCGGGCCGGCCGAGGGCGACCGGATCGCGCTGACCGTGCAGAAGGTGCCCGACGGCGAGGTATCGCCGTACCTGATCGACGTCTACGCCGAGGGCGACCCGGTGGAGATACGCGGCCCGGTCGGCGGCTGGTTCGTCTGGCGGCCGGAGGAGCGCGCCCCGGTGCTGCTGGTCGGCGGCGGGTCCGGCGTGGTGCCGCTGATGGCGATGGTGCGGGCCCGGCGGGCGGCCGGCAGCCGGGCGCCGTTCCGGCTGATCTACTCGGTGCGCACGCCGGGCGACGTGATCTACGCCGATGAGCTGCGCCGCCGCGCCCGTGACGACCAGGGCCTCGACGTGACCTACGTGTACACCCGGCAGGCCCCCGAGGGATGGCGCGGTGAGCCGCACCGGATCGGCCTGGCCGACGTGAACTCGCACGGCTGGCCGCCGGACCTGGAGCCGCTCTGCTACGTCTGCGGCCCGACCGGCTTCGTGGAGACCGTGGCGGACCTGCTGGTGGGACTGGGCCACCAGACCCGCCGCGTGCGGACCGAACGGTTCGGCCCTACGGGGTGAGGATGGAGGAGGGGCGCATGACCGACATGTCCTACCTGGACGGCAACATGCTCGACGGGCCGCTGCGCGAACTGTTCGCCGTGGATCTGAGCGCCGCCACCGGACGGTGCGCCTCGTGCGGGCTGGCCGGGCCGATGGCCGGTCTGCACGTCTTCTCGCATGCGCCCGGCCTGGTCGCCCGCTGCCCGGCCTGCTCCAACGTGATGCTCCGGCTGGTCCGCGCGCCCGACCGCGCCTGGCTCGACCTGCGCGGGTCCACCTTCCTGGAGGTGCCGATGCCGCTCGACCAGCCCCATCCCGGCCCGCTCTGACCGTCCACACCGGCCACCGGCGGTCCCTCGGTCGCCAAACCCGGTCGCGGGTGCTGCCGACCGGCACTACCGTCCGGCGGATGCCCTACCAGCAGCCCCTGGCGTTTTTGCTCGGTCTGGAGGGCGTCGCCCTGCTGCGCGCGACCGCGGGTGACGACGGACTGGACCGGGACTTCGTCGGGTCGCGCACGCGGTCGGGCCGGACGGGCGGCGCGGGCTGCTGCCCGCGTACCGGCGGGGTGCCGCCGACTACCTCGCCGCCGCGCTGCCGGCCGGCTTCCTGGTGCGCGGCTGCGCCGAGCCCGGCTGGCCGCCCAGCGAGTACGGCGGCGGGCCGCAGGCCCGCCGCTGGTGCCCGGAGGCGGCCGATGTCGCCTACACCGGCACCCCGGCCGCCATCATCTGGCACTTCCAGCGCCCCGACTGACCTCGCCTGGTGATCCTGTCCACCAAGATCATGCTCGAACCTGGCAGTAGTTTCCTCCACTGTGAGCCGTGGTCACTACCTCCTGGTTCGAGCGCGATCTTCGGCAGCCCGTGGCGCCAACGGGCCGGCGCTCAGGAGCTGGCGGTGAGGTGCTCGATGGGAAGGTCGGTCCGGCCCGGTTCGGCGTGATTGCCCACCGCGATGACGGTCGGCGGCGGGTCGCCCGCCGGCCGGGTGGACGAGCCGGCAGGGACGACCGGGGGCGCGGCGGCGGGTCCGGTCCGGCGGAAGCGGCGGCGCAGCCGGCTGATCAGCTGCCCGACGGTCACCGGGACCACCGAGAGGACGAGCTGCCCGCTGCGCGGGTCCACGGCTGCGGCGACGCCGTAGAGTCGCAACCCGTGTCGGCGCAGCCGCGGCCGGCCGGTGGCCAGCCGGGGTGCCCGGACCGGTGCGCTGCCCCGGCCGTACTCCCCGGCCAGCTCGGCCCGGACCGGGTGGCGCTGCCCGGACGCGGCGCTGGCGGCGAGCAGCCGGTCCACCGGAAAGTCGGTGCGGACGGTCCGCCCGGTCGGATCGGTGGCATCCAACAGCGTGGTGCCGGCGAGCTGCCCGGCGACCAGCCGGACCGGCCCGGCCTCGGCCGCGAAACCCGGGTACGGGCTCCGAGCGGTGACCGCGAGGGTGTGCCCGCCCTGCCAGCTCACCGCGACCGTGTCGAGTCGGGCCAACCAGTCGGCCCGGACCTCGGTGACGTCGGCCCAGCCACCGGCCTTCGCGCCCGGATAGCCGGCATGCCACCGGCCGTTCTCGATGACAGTGCGCGGGACGCCCCGCTCGGCGTCCTGGTCGATCACGGCGAGGAGGTCGTCCACGCCGCCGGCGCTCACCGCGCCGAGCCGCAGCCGGGCCTCGATGTCGAGCTGGTCCCGCAGGTTGTCGGTGACGTACCGCTCGACCAGCCGGCGGACCACCCGGTGCACGCGTTCCTGGTCCGCCCGGCCCAGGATGCGGAAGTCGTCGCCGACCAGGTTGGCCAGCTCCAGCCCGACGTGCCGGCGCAGCACCGCGTCCCGGCGGGGGCCGGCGGGGATGAGGTCGGCGACGAAGGCGAAGAGCCGCTCCACGCTGACCAGCCGCGCCTCGGTGCGACTGCGGTAGGTGATGTTGCCGGCGTTGAGCCGGCGGACCGCGTGGTAGTAGTCGTAGTCCGCGAGCACCGAGATGCGCCGCGCCCGGTAGCAGGCCGCCAGGGTGAACGGCTGATCGCTGAGGACCGGCATGTCCTCGGGGAAGCGCAGCCCGTGCCGGTCGATCAACTCCCGGCGGAACAGCTTCGTGTTCGCCAGCGACCAGGGCAGCGCCGAGTCGAAAAGGTCCACGTCGACCGCGTTCCCGGCGGCGAAGACGTCCGAGAAGACGTGCCGGCCGTTGACCCCGACCACCCGGCCGAGCACCACGTCCGAGCCGTACCGGTCGGCTGCGGCGACGAGACGTTCCAGGGCCTCCGGGCCGAGGTGGTCGTCCGAGCCGAGGAAGAAGACGTACCGGCCGGTGGCCAGTTCCAGGCCCCGGTTGCAGGGTGCGGCCGGGCCGCCGGAGTTGGCCTGGTGGAGAACCTTCACCAGCCCGGGGTGGCGGGCGGCGAGCCGGTCCAGCAACCGGCCGCTGCCGTCGGTGGAGCCGTCGTCCACCGCGACGATCTCCATCCGGTCCGCGCCGATGGTCTGGGCGAGCAGCGAATCCAGGCAGGCCCGCAGGTACGGCAGGGTGTTGTAGACGGGGATGATGACGCTGACGTCGGGCGCGGTCATCGGATCGCTCCTCGGGACGGGTCGGTCGTGGCCGCGAAGGCGGTGGCGGGCTGCCCGGTCCCGGGCAGGAGGCGCCGGTACACCCCGTCCAGCACCTCGGCCTGCGCCCGCCAGGTCCACCCCGGCAGCAGGCCCGGCCGGTCGTACGCGGCCAAGTAGCGGGCCGGGTCGCCGAGCACGGTGGTCACCGCGCGGACGAAGTCGTCGACGTCGCCGGCCCGGAACACCTCGCCCTGACCGGTCTCCCGGACGGTGGCGGCCATGGTCCGCACGTCGCTGACCACCAGCGGCAGCCGGGCGTGCGAGTACTCGAAGAACTTGGTGATCAGCGCGATCTCGTGGTTGGGCCAGCGGTGGATCGGGATCACCCCGACGTCCGCGCCGGCCAGGAAGGGCACCACCTGCCAGTGCGGCACGTACGGCAGGACGTGCAGCCGGTCGGCCACCCCGAGCCGGGCGGCCCGGGCGGCGAGTTGCTCGACGTACCGCAGCGCGGGGTTGACCACAAGTGCCACGTGTACGCCGGGCAGCCGGGGCAGCGCGTCGACCAGGGTGTCCAGGCCGCGCTGCGGTACGT
>NZ_QGGF01000475.1 GCF_003857015.1 Micromonospora globispora
GGCCCCGGCGCGTACCGCGGGCCGCTGGGCGCGTGGCGGCTCCCCAGGCGCTCGCGGGCGTCGCGCGCCGCGACTAACCTCAGCCGAGTAGGAGACGCAGGTCACGCGACGAAGGAGTCACCGCATGAGCGAGGCATTGGCCAACTTGTTGAACGAGACGCGCCAGTTCCCGCCGCCGGCCGAACTCGCCGCGAAGGCCAACGTCAAGGCCGACGCGTACGCCGAGGCCGAGCGCGACCGGCTCGCCTTCTGGGAGCGCCAGGCCGACCGGCTGACCTGGGCGAAGAAGTGGGACCAGGTCCTCGACTGGTCGAACCCGCCGTTCGCGAAGTGGTTCGTGGGCGGCCAGCTCAACGTGGCGTACAACTGCCTGGACCGGCACGTGGAGGCCGGCCGGGGTGACAAGGTGGCGATCCACTGGGAGGGCGAGCCGGGTGACACCCGCACCCTCACCTACGCCGACCTGCACAAGCTGACCTGCCAGGCGGCGAACGCGCTGAGCGAGCTGGGCGTCACCGCCGGCGACCGGGTGGCGATCTACCTGCCGATGATCCCGGAGGCGGCGGCCGCGATGCTCGCCTGCGCCCGGATCGGCGCCACCCACAGCGTGGTCTTCGGCGGCTTCTCCGCCGACGCGCTGACCAACCGGATCCAGGACGCCACCGCCAAGGTGGTGATCACGGCGGACGGCGGCTACCGGCGCGGCAAGCCGTCGGCGCTCAAGCCGACCGTGGACGAGGCGGTCGCGAAGTGCCCGTCGGTCGAGCACGTGCTGGTCGTCCGCCGCACCGGCGAGGACGTGGCCTGGTCGGAGAAGGACCTGTGGTGGCACGAGACGGTGGAGACGGCCTCGCCGGAGCACGCCGCCCAGCCGTTCGACGCCGAGCACCCGCTCTACATCCTCTACACCAGCGGCACGACCGCCCGGCCGAAGGGCATCCTGCACACCACGGGCGGCTACCTGACCCAGACGTCGTACACCATGCACGCGGTCTTCGACCTGAAGCCGGAGACGGACGTCTACTGGTGCACCGCCGACATCGGCTGGGTGACCGGCCACTCCTACATCGTCTACGGCCCGCTCTCCAACGGCGCGACCCAGGTCATGTACGAGGGCACCCCGGACACTCCGCACAAGGGCCGGTTCTGGGAGATCGTCGACAAGTACAAGGTGACCATCCTCTACACCGCGCCGACGCTGATCCGCACGATGATGAAGTGGGGCGAGGACATCCCCGCCGGCTACGACCTCTCGTCGCTGCGTCTGCTCGGCAGCGTCGGCGAGCCGATCAACCCGGAGGCGTGGATCTGGTACCGGCAGCACGTCGGCCGCGGCGAGCTGCCGGTGGTCGACACCTGGTGGCAGACCGAGACCGGGGCCATCATGATCTCCCCGCTGCCCGGCGTGACCGAGGCCAAGCCGGGCTCGGCGATGACCCAGCTGCCCGGCATCGTCGCCGACGTGCTGGACGACCAGGGCCAGTCGGTGCCGAACGGCGGCGGTGGCTACCTGGTGCTGCGGGAGCCGTGGCCGTCGATGCTGCGCACCATCTGGGGCGACGACAACCGGTTCATCGAGACGTACTGGTCGCGGTTCGGGGCCGGCGCCGGAGCCGGCGGCAAGGGCGACTGGATCTACTTCGCCGGTGACGGAGCGAAGAAGGACGACGACGGGCACATCTGGCTGCTCGGCCGGGTCGACGACGTGATGCTGGTGTCCGGGCACAACATCTCCACCACCGAGGTGGAGTCGGCGCTGGTCAGCCACCCCTCGGTGGCCGAGGCGGCGGTCGTCGGCGCGACCGACGCGACCACCGGGCAGGCGATCGTCGCGTTCGCCATCCCGCGCGGCACCGCGGAGATCTCCGGCGAGGCGGGCGAGCAGCTCATCGCCGAGCTGCGCAACCACGTGGCGAAGACGCTCGGCCCGATCGCCAAGCCGCGGCAGATCATGCTGGTGCCCGAGCTGCCGAAGACCCGCTCCGGCAAGATCATGCGCCGGCTCCTGCGTGACGTGGCGGAGCACCGTTCGCTCGGCGACGTGACCACCCTCCAGGACTCGTCGGTGATGGAGCTGATCTCCTCCGGCATGGGTGGCGGCAAGTCCGACGAGGACTGACGACAGGCGTACGCATCGGTGGGTGACGGTCCGCACGGGCCGTCACCCACCGTCGTTTCTGCGAACTGCAAGTCGGGGACGGCGACGGCAACTACAACGAGCCGGACGGCGTGATCGACCACCTGGTGCTGGTGCACGCCGGCATGGGCAAGTCCCGCGGCGGCGGCGACGGGGCGTGTACACGATCTGGGCCGGCGGCTACACCATTCCCGGCATCAACCTGAAGGTGTCGAACTACATCGTGCAGCCGGAGGACGTCGGCGTCGGTGTGTTCGCCCACGAGTTCGGCCACGACCTCGGTCTGCCCAACCTCTACGACACCTCCGGCAACGCCGACTCGGACGTCGACTTCTGGGACCCGATGGCCTCGGGCTCGCACTCCGGCGAGATCTTCCAGGCGCTGCCGACCCACCTGGGCCTCTGGGACAAGTGGGTGCTCGGCTGGGCCGACCCGCTGACCGTCACCCCGGGTGCGGACTCGAAGGACGTGCAGCTGGGTCAGACCTCGAACACCCCGGTCGGCACCAAGGACGGCATCAAGGTCGACCTGCCGAACAAGGTGATCACCCTGGCGGAGCCGCACAGCGGCGCCAACATGTGGTACTCCGGCGCTGACCTGAGCGGCCCGCCGGCGCGGCGGGATACACGGCGAGGCCCGTCTGGAGCACACTGCTCCCGACGGGCCTCGTCGTCTTACGCTCACCGCATCCAGCCGACTTTGGGTGTGACATTTCTTGGCCCCTCAGCGCTCGCATTGGGGGGACCTTATAACCACCGTGACGCTAGGTGATCGTGGCCGAGATGTGATGTGAATCGACATCAGGTCCATGTCCCGATTGGTGCGGATTTGCCGGTAAAAAGGGCACGCACATCAGGTGATTGACCGATGACAACGATGCAGACCTCTGTCATTGTGAGTGACGCATGACATGACAGTGATGGCTTTGGCTGGCTCTGTCATGTAACAGATCCACAAAGGAGGAGGACCTTTGAGGAGACGAGTCACAGCGGGCCTGGCCTCGGCCGCGGCCGCGCTGCTGGCAGCCGGTGTCGTCACGGCACCGGCGTCCGCCGCCCCGGCGGCGGAGCCCACCCCCGGCGTCGACAAGGCGAAGGTCGGCAAGGACAACCTCCCGGATCCGAAGGTGGATCACCAGCGGGAGCTCAAGAAGCAGGCCATCGCGGACCTGATCGCCGGCAAGGCCAAGCTTCAGACGCGCAACGGCTCGAAGGTCATCCAGGTCAAGGACGACCAGTTCGTCGAGTACCAGCAGGCCCCGAAGGTCGACCCCATCTTCACGATGCTGGTCAACTTCGGTGACAAGGTCGACCCGGCCACCGGCGGCACGCCCGGCCCGGTGGTCAACCAGATCCCCGAGCCGGACCGGAACTGGGACGGCAGCTCCACCGACAACAACAGCACCCTGTGGCGCTCCGACTTCCACCGCGAGCACTACATGGACATGTTCTACGGTGAAGGCGAGTCGTTCCGGGACTTCTACCTCAAGCAGTCCGGTGGCCGATACACCGTTGGCGGCGACGTCAGCGACTGGGTCACCGTGCCCTACAACGAGGCCCGGTACGGCAGCAACAACATCGGCGAGGACGACGGTTACTGGACCTTCGTCCGGGACAGCGCCACTGCGTGGTACCAGGCCCAGGTCAAGGCCGGCAAGACCCAGGCCGAGATCAAGGACTACCTGAAGCAGTTCGACGTCTGGGACCGGTACGACCACGACGGCGACGGCGACTTCAACGAGCCCGACGGGTACATCGACCACTTCCAGGCGGTGCACGCGGGCGAGGGTGAAGAGGCCGGCGGCGGCGCGCAGGGCGAGGACGCCATCTGGTCGCACCGCTGGAAGGTCGGCAACCTCGACGAAGCGGGCAACCCGACCGGCCCGGCCGGTAACCTCGACGGCGGTGTGCAGATCGGTGACACCGGCCTCTGGATCGGTGACTACACCACCGAGCCGGAGAACGGCGGCCTGGGCGTGTTCACCCACGAGTACGGCCACGACCTCGGTCTGCCGGACCTGTACGACACCCAGGGTGGCGACAACGGCACCGGGTTCTGGACGCTGATGTCCTCCGGTTCGTGGCTCAACCACGGCAAGGACGACATCGGTTCGACCCCGGGTTACATGGACCCGTGGTCGAAGCTCTTCCTCGGCTGGCTGAACTACAGCACCGTCGACTACGGCAAGGGCAGCACCCAGGTCACCCTGGGCCCGGCCGGCGACAGCGACGGGCCGAAGGCCCAGGCGGTCGTGGTCAAGCTGCCGGCGCAGACCCAGACCACGAACTACAACACGCCGTTCGGCGGGTCGTACGAGTGGTGGGGTGGCGCGGCCGACAGCGTGAACAACACGCTGACCCGCACCATCGACCTGACCGGCGCGACCACCGCGTCGATCACCTCGAAGCTCATGTACGAGATCGAAGAGAACTACGACTACCTCTACGCCGAGGTGTCCACCGACGGTGGGGCCACCTGGAAGCCGCTGAAGAACAACCTGCACGACACGGTGACCGACGGCAGCGTGCAGAACGGCATCGACGGCTCCAGCAACGGCGCCTGGGTCGACTCGACGTACGACCTGTCGGCCTACGCCGGGCAGACCGTCAAGTTCCGTTACCGCTACGCCACCGACGGCGGCCTGCACTACGCCGGCCCGTTCCTGGACAACATCCAGCTGACCAAGAACGGCACCGTCGCCTGGACCGACGACGCGGAGACGCTGTCGGCGGACTGGGCCGTCAAGGGCTTCACGCGGATCACCGGCTCGGTGACCGACACATACCCCCGCTTCTACATCGCCGAGAACCGGACCCACTTCGGTTACGACGACACGCTGCGGACCGGTCCGTACAACTTCGGCTGGGGCAACACCCGGCCGGACTTCGTGGAGCACTTCGCGAACCAGCCCGGCATGCTGGTCTGGTACGTGAACTACGCGTACGGCGACAACAACACGTCGGCACACCCGGGCTACGGCCTGAACCTGCCGGTGGACGTCCGCCCCGATAAGATCAACGTCGGTGGTCAGGGCACCATCAGCAACCGGCGCAACGGCTACGACGCGACGTTCAGCCTCTACACCAAGCCGGCGCAGACCTTCCACAAGAACGGCGTGGCGGTCACCGTGCCGGAGCTGGAGCCGCACCCGATCTTCAGTGACAAGGGCATCGGCCAGTACTGGACCTCGGGCAACGCCTGGAACTCGGTGAAGGTGGCCGGCACCGGCACCACCATCGAGATCCTGCAGCAGGGCACCACCCCGACCAGCGACATGGTCGTGAAGGTCACCAACTGAATCAACAACTGAACAGCCCGGAGGGGCCGGTGGCGGCGACGCTACCGGCCCCTTCCGCGTTCCTGGAACGTTCGCCCTGCTCAACCGTCCTTCGTGGAGGGAACGGATGTGACGCTGAGCAGCCGCGGCCACAAAAAGTTGCTACAAATCGATGCCTCTGTCTTCCGTCGCGTCACGGCAGTGTCTATCTTGGCCAGTGGTCCCATCGCCGCAACGGTGGGACTTTTCACCGGCCCGTACCCCCGTTGGGCCGGTTCCCTTCACCCCGGAGGTACTCACGTGCGCAAAGTCGCAGTGGGTCTGCTCGGGCTTTCGCTGACGGCGACGGGACTGGTGGCGGGCACGGCCGCCAGCGCCGCGCCGCAGCCGAAGCTGCCGGCGACCGCTCCGTCGGTCGCCGAGCAGCAGGCCCCAGCCGATCACGATCTGCCGGACAAGCTCGAGGACAAGCGTCGCGCCCTGCGTCAGGAGGGTCTGAGCGAGGTTCTCTCCGGCAGGGCGAAGCCGCAACAGATCAACGGCAGCACCGTCGTCAAGGTCGGCGAGACCGCCGGCGGCGCGGCGGCCGGGGCCGGCGCCCGGACCGCGGCACCGGGCCGGGCCGGCAAGAAGGACCAGTACGTCGAGCTGGCCCGGGAGCGGACCGATCGGATCTTCGTGATCCTCGCCGAGTTCGGCGACGAGCGGGACCCCGCCTACCCGGACAAGGACATGGACCCGGACACGCCCGGCCCGACCCGGTTCGACGGGCCACGGCACAACGAGATCCCGGCGCCCGACCGGGCGGTCGACAACTCCACCATCTGGCAGGCCGACTTCAGCCCGGAGCACTTCCGGCAGCTGTACTTCGGCACCAAGCCGGGCGACGAGTCGCTCAAGCAGTACTACGAGGCCCAGTCGTCCGGGCGGTACAGCGTGGACGGCGAGGTCACCGACTGGGTCAAGGTCAAGTACAACGCCGCCCGCTACGGCCGGTCGAACGACCCGAAGGCCGACGACGACCCGACGGGCGACCCGGCGGTGTGCGCCAGCAACGTCTGTCAGAACACCTGGGACCTGGTCCGGGACGCGGCCAACCAGTGGGTCGCCGACCAGAAGGCCAAGGGCCGCACCGACGCCCAGATCAAGGCCGACATGCGGTCCTTCGACCAGTGGGACCGGTTCGACTACGACGGTGACGGCAACTTCAACGAGCCGGACGGCTACATCGACCACTTCCAGATCGTCCACTCCGGCGGCGACCAGGCCGACGGTGACCCGCACCAGGGTGAGGACGCGATCTGGAGCCACCGTTGGTCCGCGTACAACACCTCGCAGACCGGTCCGGCGAACTTCCCGATCGGCGGTACCCAGGTCGGCGACACCGGCGTCTGGATCCGCGACTACACGATCCAGCCGGAGAACGGTGGCCGCAGCGTCTTCTACCACGAGTACGGCCACGACCTCGGTCTGCCGGACGACTACAACGTGCTCAACGGTGGGGACAACAACAACGAGCACTGGACCCTGATGGCCCAGAGCCGGCTCAGCGGCAAGAACGACGGCGGCATCGGCGAGCGCGGCGGCGACCTCGGCGCCTGGAACAAGCTCCAGCTCGGCTGGCTCGACTACGAGGTGGTCAAGGCCGGGCAGAAGCGGACGATGGTGCTCGGGGCGCAGGAGTACAACTCCCGCAAGCCGCAGGCCGCCGTGGTGGTGCTCCCGCAGCGGGAGTACACCTTCGACAACGGCAAGCCGTTCGAGGGCGCCAAGCAGTACTTCTCCGGCAACGACGACGACCTGGACAACACCATGACCAGGACGCTCGACTTCACCGGGAAGTCCACGGCGGCGCTGTCGATGAAGGGCCGCTACTCGATCGAGGCCGGCTTCGACTACCTCTTCTTCGAGGCGTCGCTGGACGGCGGCAAGACCTGGACGGCGCTCCCCGCCACGGTGGACGGCAAGGCGCTCCCGCCGGTGTCGTCGAACGACCCGCGGCCGGCGCTCTCCGGCAGCAGCGGCGGCAAGTGGGTGGACGTCAACATCCCGATGGACATGGCCGCCGGCAAGGTCGCGCAGTTCCGGTTCCACTACATCACCGACGGCGGGCTCTCCGCGGGCGGCTTCTTCGGTGACGCCATCACCGTCACCGCCGACGGCCAGACCCTGCTCAGCGACGGCGCCGAGAACGGTGCCGGGGACTGGGCGCTCAAGGGCTGGAGCATCGCCGACGAGAGCTACACCAGGCTCTTCGACAACTACTACATCGCCGGCAACCGGACGTACGTCTCATACGACAAGTACCTCCGGACCGGTCCGTACTACTTCGGCTACCAGAACACCCGGCCGGACCTCGTCGACCACTACGCGTACCAGCAGGGTCTGCTGATCTCCTACTGGAACCTGCGCTGGGCGGACAACGACACGTTCGAGCACCCGGGTGAGGGGCGCAACCTCATCATCGACGCGCACCCGCGGCCCATCTACAACCTGACCGGCAACCCCTGGCGGGCCCGGGTCCAGGTCTACGACGCGCCGTTCAGCCTGCGGAAGGCGGACTCGTTCACGCTGCACCTCAACAGCCAGCCGCAGTACATCCGTGGCCAGGCTGGGCAGCCGCTGTTCGACGACACCCAGCAGTACTGGTTCGACGAGCTGCCGAACCACGGCGTCAAGGTCCCGGCCACCGGCACGAAGATCCGGGTACTGGAGCAGAACGGCACCTCGGTGAAGGTCCGCTTCTCCTGATCCACGGATCACCGATCACCAGCGATGCCCGGGCAGGGTTACTGCCCGGGCATCGCCCTTTCCGGTCCGGCGCCCTGACCGCCCCGGTGACCCCGCCCCGGAGAAACCCCTGATCCTCACCACCTGCGGGGCCCGGTACGGGACGGCGGCCCTAGGCTGTGGCACATGACCGAGCAGCGCGGTGGACCCGCCGACGAGTCCTGCGTCCTGACCGAGGGGCCGTGGACGCACCGCTTCGTCGGCGCCAACGGCAGCCGGTTCCACGTCGTCGAGGCCGGCACCGGCCCGATGGTGCTCTTCCTGCACGGCTTTCCCGAGCACTGGTGGGCGTGGCGGGAGCTGCTGCCGGCGGTCGCCGACGCCGGCTTCCGGGCGGTCGCGGTCGACCTGCGCGGTTACGGCGCCAGCGACAAGCCGCCCCGCGGATACGACGGGTACACCCTGGCCGCCGATGTGGCCGGACTGATCCGGGCGCTCGGTGAACGGTCGGCGACCCTGGTGGGGACCGGGGCCGGCGGCCTGATCGCCTGGACGGCCGCCTCGTTCCACCCCACCCTGGTCCGGCGGCTGGTGGTGCTCGGCGCCCCGCACCCGCTCCGGTTGCGGGCGGCCATCTTCGCCGACCCGCGCGGCCAGTTCGCCGCCTCCACACCGACGCTGAAGTTCCAGCTCCCTCGCTACGAGCACGTGCTCACCCGGGACGACGGCGCCGAGGTCGAGGCGATCCTGCGCCGCTGGGGCGGGCCGAACTGGGTGAACGGCCCGGACTTCGCGGCGTACGCCACCTGCTGCCGGGAGGCCATGCAGATCCCGCAGGCGGCCTTCTGCGCCCTGGAGAGCTACCGGTGGGCGTTCCGGTCGGTGCTCCGGCTGCACGGCTACCGGTTCGTCCGGCTGATGCAGAAGCCGCTGGTCACGCCGACCCTCCAGCTGCACGGCGCACTCGACACCGCCTCCCTACCGCGCACCGCGCAGGGCTCCGGCCGGTACGTCACCGCCCCCTACGAGTGGCGGCTGCTCGACGGGGTCGGCCACTTCCCGCACGTGGAGGCCCGGGACGTCGTGCTCGGCGAGATCCTGCGCTGGACGAAGTCCTGACTCAGACCCGCTGCTCGCGCAGGTCGGCAACCTCGCCGGCAGGCGCCCAGCCCTGGTAGACGCCGAAGTCGAAGCTCTCCAGCCCCATCGCCCGGGCGACCGGCCACCGCCCGCCGGTGTACTCCACCCGCAGCCAACCGTCGTGCTCGCCCAGCACGATGAACGGCTGCCCCTGCCAGGTGCAGGTGGTCCGGACGTACGCCAGGTCGTCCACCTCGGACGCCGGCACCACCCGGACGTACCGGCCGGGGCGTACCTCTTCGAAGCCCTCACCCGGCTCCGGCTGGTAGAGCCGGACGTCGTCGCCGTCCGGGCTGGCCTGGTACTCCCGCCCCTGCCAGCGGGCCACGTAACCGTCCCGGGTCACGGCTCACCCACCTGTCGCCACAACAGCGCGTCGGTGTCCAGAATGGCGATCACCCGCTCGGTGCCGTCCCCGCCGATCCGCCAGAGCTGCGCGCCGTGCGGCAGGCGGGCGCTGTCCACCTTGAACTCGGCCACCACGTCGCTGCTCTCACCGGGCGCGAAACCGTTGCCCCGGAAGGGCGCACGCTCGATCACCCAGCCCTCCATGGCCCGCATCGCCGCCTCGTTCTGGCCGCCGTACGGGATGCGGTAGAGGCTCGGCCGGTACGCCGGCCAGCGGAGGACGTACACCTTCTCGGCGTCGCGGGAGAAGGGCGAGTCCGGATGGCCGAGGCCGAGGGCGTCGTACAACTGGGTCGGGGTGGTGAGGTGGGCCAGCTCGCTGGCCCGGTGCACGAATCCGGAGACCCGGTCGTAGCCCCGCTCCAGGTAGTAGGCGAGCTGGCTCGGGGCGATCGCCTTCTGCATGGTGACCGGACGGGTCGGGTCCGCCGCCGCCGGGGCGTACCGGGGCGGGCTCGCCGGCTCCGGTTCGGCGGCGGGCGGCTCCGGCTCGTGCTCCGGGTCGTCGCCGAGCCCCACCTCGGCCGCCCAGTTGGCCAGTCCGACCACCTGCTCGCCCGGGTACTTCGCGCCGACCGGGGTGCCCGGGTTGACCGCGAACGACCACGCCTCGTCCGGCCAACGGCGGATGAGCTGCACGAACTTGACCCGTACCGTCTCCAGCGGGCCGTCGACCCGGTCCGCGAGCCGCTCCGGCGAGGTGTAGACCACCACGTACGTCTCGCCGTCCAACTGCTCGGTGCGCCAGACGAACCCGGGGTCTCCGGGTCGGCTGCCCGGGGCCGAGTCGGGCGCGACGGGAAGCAGCACCCGGGCCAGCAGCAGGGTGGAGAGGAAGGTGTCGGTGCTGCCGCTGCCGGCCGCACCGAGCAGGTCCTCCTCGACGTCGTTCGCCGGTAGGAAGTCGACCGGCACCGGTACCTCCTGGACCGGGGCACCGTCGGCGGCGGCCGGGTCGGCCCCCTCGGCCGGCGGGACAGCGGCCGGCT
>NZ_QGGF01000481.1 GCF_003857015.1 Micromonospora globispora
GCGGTGGACGCCGAGCCCAGCATGCTGACACTGGCGCGGCGCACCGCGCCCGGCGCGACGGTCGTCGAGGCCGTCCTGCCGCGGCTGCCGTTTCCGGCCGGCGGCGCCGACGCGGTGGTGGCCAACTTCGTGCTCAACCACGTCGGGAACCCGGCCGCCGCGCTGGCCGAGCTGTGCCGGGTGGTGCGCCCCGGCGGTCGAGTGGCGGTCACTATCTGGCCGTATCCGCAGCCGCCACTGCAACGGCTCTGGGGTGAGATCTTCACCGCCGCCGGCGGCGAGACCCCGGCGGACCTGCCCCGGGTGGCACCCGAGCGGAACTTCGCCCGCACCGAGGAGGGGCTGGCCGGGCTGCTGGCCGCCGCCGGGCTGGCCGACGTGCAGTGCGCGACCCTGGCCTGGGAGCACCGCGCCGACGCGGAGGACTGGTGGGCCGGCCCGGCCAACGGCATCGGGATGCTCGGCCTGCTGATGGAACGGCAGCCGGTCGCGGTCCGGGAACGGATCCGACAGCAGTACGACCTGCTCAGCGCCCGCTACCGGGACGCCGACGGGCTGCTGGTCCTCCCCACCGCCGCGCTGCTCGCCTCCAGCCGGATGGATTGAGCGTCGCCTGGGCTCGGAAGGTGGTGGCTACCTGCACTCGCGCGCCGACCGGCCGGGCTGAACCACCCGGCGGCTCGCCGTTTCGGCGCCGGACAGCCGTCCCGGCTTTTCCCCTCGCGGCGATGCCGGCGCCCGTAGCGTCGAATCGGCGCCTGCGACGAATCGGTGCCTGCTTCGAGGAGCGACGCGCCAGGAGGAGAGCGATGGACGAGCAAGCCGTCCGGGTGGCGCTCAGGCATTACCTGGAACACGCCGGGAAAGACGACGACGTCGCCTACGAGATCCACCGCGAGGACGCCGTCCTGGAGTTTCCGCAGTCGGGCGAGCGCTTCGAGGGCGTCGCGAACTTCCGGGAGTGGCGGCGGGCCTACCCGGCCAAGGTCACCTTCGAGCTGCGTCGGGTGCGCGGCCGGGACGACATCTGGGTGGCGGAGCTCCTGCTGCGCTACGACGGCGGCCCACCGCACCACGCGGTGGACATCCTCGAATTCCGGGGCGACAAGGTCGCCTACGAAACGATCTATGTGACCGAGGGCTGGGCGGCGCCGGAGTGGCGAGCCCGATGGCGGGCCGCGCCGCCCCGGGAGCCGAGTGCCGGAAGCGCGCCAGCAGCGTGACTTTCCCAGCCGGCCCGCTCACCGCAGGTGGTCCCGCCACGGGTGGTCAGGGTGGACGATCGACAGGGCCTCGTCCAGCCAGCGGCGCTCGTCCGTCGACAGCAACGGCAGCGTCCCGGCGAAGTCCGCCCGGTCCTTCTCCCGGGCCGCCTTCGCCTTGAACAGGAGGACCACCTCGGGGCTGAGGTACGGGACACCATCGCGGCTGCGCCGGATGATGTCCGCGTACGGCCGCCGGATCCGCTGGTCGCGCCGGTAGATCCACGTCCCGCCGTCGTGCGGCTCGCGGAACACGTCGAAGCGCCACACCCCGGCCCGCCGCTCCCAGGCCCAGGTCTGATGGTGGGCCTGCAGGGTCTCCGGCGACACCGGTACCTGCCGCCCACCGCCGGCGACGTAGAAGTGGCACTCCGGAAATCGGCTCGCCACCTCGCTGAACCGCTCGGCCGGTACGGCGATCTCGGTGTCCTCGTGATCGCGGGTCGGCGCTCCCCGGAACAGGTCGATCGCCCAGCCGCCCGCCACGTACCAGGACATGTCCACCTCGGCCAGGCGGTCGGCGATGAGCCGGGGAGGCCAGGGGTCCCACGCTTCCGGGTCAGGCACCACCGGCCGACCCTACGTCGGCAGTTCCGAACGCCCCACCGCTTTATCGCCTCGGGCATTGACGCGTGGCGCCTCACCGGTCGCGGGTCAGCGCCGGTTGCCGGGGACCGCGACAATCAGCGCATGACCGAGGCTGACGTTGATCTGCTGCCCGGTGAGCGGATCCTCTGGCAGGACCGCCCCCGCCGCCATTCACTGTTCCGGGCACCGGACGCGCTGCTGATTCCCTTCAGCATCCTGTGGTTCGGCTTCGCCGTGTTCTGGGAGGCGTCGGTTCTCGCCGCGCGGACCGTCGGGGACCGGCCACCGCCGGTCTTCGTCGTCCTGTGGGGCCTGCCCTTCGTGCTGATCGGCCTGTACCTGGTGGTCGGGCGGTTCGTCGTGCGGGCCATTGCCTCCCGACGCACCCGGTACGTGCTCACCGACCTGCGGATCCTGGTCATCGGCGGGCTGTCGGGTAAGCGGACCACCTCGTCGTACCTGCGGTCCCTGCCGCCGCCGGTGGTCACCGAACAGCCGGACCGGTCGGGCAGCCTGGCGTTCGGCGCCTTTCCCGGCGTGCTCGACGCCTTCAACCGGAGAAACGGGCTGCGGGGATGGGCCAGCGAACCTTCGAACACCCCGGTGCTCTGGCACATCTCGGATGTCCGTCGCGTCCGCGACCTGGTCGCAGCGGCCCAGACGGAACGGGACCGGTCAGCCGACTTCCCGCGATGATGGGGAACGCCGGCCGGACCGCGGACGACGCCGCTACCGCCGCCGAACCGCCACCACCACTGCCAGCACGGCGCCGACCACCACGCCGAGCGACGCCAGCACCAGGGACGCCACCACCGCCAGCGCCTCCGCCCGCGGGCCGAAGAACCAGGGAGGATCACCGAGCGAGAGGGAGGACGGGCCGTCTGCCCCCGAGGTCGTGCAGGTCATCGTGTACGTGCCGGCCGGCTTGGCCTGCACCAGGAGCAGGGCGCGCCACCGTTCGCCGTCCGCCGTCACGGTCAGATCGTCCTGGCGCATCGAGGCACTGCCCCACGGCTGGAGCCGCTGGGTGTCCGGCTGGGAAGGCTCCCAGCGCAGGTCCGAAACATCGCGGCCACTGTCCCTGACCCACACCATCTTCCCGGCCTCCGGCACCTGCACGGTGACCGGCCGCCCGGGCGTGATGCGCTCCCCGAGGTCACTCCCGAGGGGGACGAGGAACATCAGCGCGGCAGCGGCCGACACACCGCCGGCGGCGATCAGCGCCGCGACGACGTACCAGATTCGGCGGGGCCGGACCGGGTCGGCGGCGACGGCCAACGGCGCAGTGTCCATGCAGGCATGCTCGCCTGCTGCCGCTTGCCGCGCCAGTACCCGTTCGACCAGACGACCGGGCTGATCGTCGGGGCCTCGACAGTGCAGGCGGCCGGCTTAGCCTTAACGCGTGGTCGAAGCTGGCAGCCGGATGCGAAACCAACCGGCACCGCCCCACGTGATCTTCGAGGCGCTGACCGAGCCGAACCGCGACCCCGCCCGTCCGTGGCTGCTGCTTCTCGACGACGAGCAGCGTCCACAGACGACGCATGCCCAGTGGCCCAACCTCGTCGTGTGGTCGTCCATCTGGGCCAAGCGGCCGGACGCTGTAGTGCGCTTCGACCTGCCGTCCGACGGCAGTGGTGGAACGCAACTGCGTTGGACCCTCCTTATGGCGGAGCCGCTGCCGGAACCCTCGCTGCTCGGGCATCTGCGCAAGCGGCTCAACCAGCTGATCAACGGCAACCTGCGGCGCACGTTCGGCCAATAGCAGGCGGGGCTCGGGGCCATCTGGCGCATCGGCGCGGTCTAGGTCATGATCACACGGCCCACCGAGAGGTGGCGCAGTCAGGTCCAGGAGCAGAGCGTGTGGCAGGGCGCCGCCACGCCACCGGGCCAGGCGTCCGGGTGGCGAGGAGGTGCCGTGGGTACAGCGCAGAACCGTGCGCCGTTCGAGGCGTTCGTGGCCCGTCGTTGGGTTGCGCTCGCCTGCGGCTTGATCGCGGTAGGCGCGACGCTCGGCATGACCGGGACGGCTACGCGGGCCTCGCCGGCGTCGCGAGCAGCGCTGACCTACGAGGCCGTCGACCAGATTCCCGCGTATGTGGTCGAGGCCCCGGAATGGACAGCCGACGTGCGGGACGCTCCGCTGGAACGAGCCCTGGTGGCCTTCGACATCAACACGCATGATGTGACGTTCGGGCCACTGACCTTGGTCGGTCCCCATGACAGCTATCGGATCTTCGACCCGTCGCAATCCGGCGGGACGTGGGCCGGACCCGTGGAGCTGTCCCCCGACGGCAGATACCTCATGACGGGCCACGGCCAGCAGACTCAGCTTCTCGATGTGACGACGGGCCGGACCCGCATGCTGCGTGCCGGTGCCCCGCTCGCCTGGTCTCCGGACGGCCGACAGGCCGTGCTGGCGCACTTCGACGGCGACAAGGACGCCTACCCGGTGAGCGGCCAGATTCGCATCGTGGCCATACCATCCGGCGAGGTGCTGTGGTCGATCCCGCTCGAGCCCGGCCCGCTTCCGCGTTCGGTGGATGCCGTCCTGTCGCCGGACGGTTCGACAATGCTGGTGCAACGCCATGGCGACCTCTACGCCTACCGCCGTGGCAGCGGCGTCGTCTGGCATCGCTCCAAAAGCATCGATTCACTGCCTGGTCAACTTGCCTGGAACCCGGATGGCAGGAGCGTCGCCTTCGACAATACGGGCCTGTGCCTCGTGGCGGCGGACACCGGCAAGACGAACAGATGCCTCAATTGGCGGTTTCCGCTGTCACAACTGACCGACGCGGTTCAGGCTTTCGGCTCGCCGGAGATTGTCGCGTGGGAAGGTCAGACGCCCACCATCAGTGTGGGAAATGCGGTGGTACGGGTGTCGGCGACGCCGGAGGTCTTGCTGAGGACTCCCCGGGACACGCGTCACGTCAAGATCGCGTCGAGTCGGGTGCGATGGATCCCGCGTCAGCCGGGACGGCCGGATCCCGGGCCGGCGATTCACCGCTACCGGCCGATCATCAACATCGGCGGGCTGGCAATCGTCGGCGTTGGCGTCGTCAACGTGGCGATACGGCTGCGGCGTCGATGCGCGCGCAGACCGACCCGATGACCCGGCGGGCCGAGGCCGGCGGTGGTCATGCCCGGTGATGCCCTCGGCTTGGTGCTTGCGCAGCTCAGGCGGGGTGACCGCGTAAGCGCCCCACCGGGCCCGCATCGAGGCGAGAGCGGCGCTTCCGGTCCTCTTCGATGCGTGCCCGGGGCTGCGATTGGATCCGGACGCGCCGCTCGCCTTCCGATACTGCGCGCGCACATTCGTGCAGCATGGCACCGGCACGCTGCCGGTGCTCACCGCGTGAGGTTGGCCGGCAGCGGCTTGGTGTGCAGGATGACCAACTCCGCGACGGCCCGGGTCAGGGCGACGTAGAGCCGGTTCATGCCGCGGGGCTCGGCGGCGACGATGTCGGCGGGCTCCACCAGCACCACCCGGTCGTACTCGAGGCCCTTGACCTGGCTGACTGGGATCGCGTTGAACGACGCGGCGAGGTGGTCGGGGGCGACAACGGCGCCGCTCTCCTGAGCGATCGCCGCGGCCAGGTCGTCCACCTGCCGGATTTCCAGGGTGCCGCCGGGTCGGAAGGAGCGGGTGGGCTCTATCTCCGGTGCCAGGGCCCGGGCGGCGAAGTCGGCGATGACCTGCGGCACCCGGTATCCGGTGGGCAGGTCGAGCGTCCTGACCTCGCGTTTGCCCAGCCGCTGTATCAGCTCCGGCCAGGACTCGACGGCCAGCGCATGGGTGGCCTGACCGAGGTCACCCACGATGGTCATCGAGGCGTGGGCGGCGTGGCGGGCGATCATCCGGCACTCCATCGGCGACAGGTCTTGCGCCTCGTCGAGGATGACGTGCAGGTACACGTCCTCGACGGGCTCGTCCGCCTCGGCGACCGGCAGCGGCTCGGCCAGCACCGGCACATAGCCTTCCTCGCCGTACGGGTCGAAGCCATCGTTCCAGCCGGTCACCTTGTGGCCCTCGCGCAGGATGATCGCGGCCGCCCAGCGCTGCGCGGCCCAGTAGTCGTTGCTGTCGATGAACTGGCCGGACACTGCGATCGGGGTGGCCAGGCCGGGCGCGAACAGCTGCCAACCATCGTTGAGGCTCAAGCTCACCACGAAGGTCTCGGCCAGGCGGGCGCCGCTGCTCAGCTCTCGCAACTTCCACTCGGGCACCGTTGTCTTCGGCTTCTCCGGCTTGCCAAGGATCTCGGCGAGCTCATCGAGCAGCGGAACGTCGTCCACCGTCCACTCCCCGTTCTGCGCGGGGAGGACGTCCTGCGGGGTCAGCGGCGGCCACCAGGCGTTGAGGAAGGCGTCCGGGACCTCCCTGCCGTCCAGCATCTCGGACAGCACCTTCGCTGCTATGGTGCGGCCGCCGTTGGGCTTGACACCGGCCGCTTCGCAGCGCTTCCTGATCTCGAGGCGGGCCTTCGCCAGGTCGTCGGCCTTGAGGGTGCGCAGGTGGTCCGGCGCGTTCGGTGGGGTGTCCCACGCCAGGTCGGTGAGCACCCGCACCATGCGCAGGTCGCCCTTGGTGCGGGCGACATGGGCGGGGTCCCGGCGCGTCGCGGTGACGCCCTCGAAGAGCTCGCCGATCGCTCGCAGGTGGACATTGTCCTCGCCGAGCCCGGGCAGCACCCGGCCGATGTATTCGGTGAACACCGTTGACGGGCCGACCACCAGCACGCGGCCGTCGGAAAACTTGCCGCGATCGGTGTAGAGCAGGTAGGCCGCCCGGTGCAGGGCCACCTGCGTCTTGCCGGTGCCGGGGCCTCCGGTGATCAGAGTGACGCCGTGGGCGGGTGCCCGGATCGCCTCGTCCTGCTCGCGCTGGATCGTGGTGACGATGTCGCGCATGTGCTCGTCGCGTTTCCTGGTCAACGATCTGAGCAGGGCACCCTCGCCGACTACGCCGTCGATGTCCTTTTCGGAGAGGACTTCATCGTCGAGCCCGACCACCTTTGGGCCTTCGCAAACGATGACGCGCCGACGGTCCACGCCGAGAGGCTCGCCGGGGGTGGCCCGGTAGAAGGGCGCGGCACCAGGCGCACGCCAGTCCACCACCAGCGGCTGCCGGTCCTCGTCGCGAACACCGAGACGGCCGATGCGGTAGGTGTCGCCGTCGTCGAAGTCCAGCCTGCCGAAGACGATGCCCTCCTCCTGCCGGTCCAGATCGGACATCCTGGCGGCGGCGCGCAGCACCATGGCGTCGCGCTCGACCAGGCCGGTGAGCGGGCCGGACGTGGCGCGGCTGTGTCCCTCTTCCTTCAACTCCGTCGCTTGCGCGCGCATGACCTCCAGACGCCCGTAGACCTTGTCGACTACCTGCTGTTCGATGGCGATCTGGTGTTCTGCGTCGGACACCGAGCTCCCTTGGGCAGGACCTTTCGCGGGCTTGTCGAGGATATGTGCCGGTCAGGGGCGCAAAATCGGTATCCGGGACGATTCGGATGACTTGACCGGCCGATATGATGGAGATGGCGGGGGGAAACGAGATGCTCGAAGACCTGCTGGTTTCCGACCATGCTCAACGCCTTGCGTGAGAGCCGCGATGGCTGGGCGCTGGAGAAGCTCGACCGCGCCGCACAGAACTTCTGACACGAGTTCGGCGTACCTGGGGCACTCCGATTCCGGCTTCACCCTGCGTGCCACCCACCTGGTGCCGACTCGGGCTTCCCGCGGTGCTCCGCCGCAGGTCAGCCAGCTCGCACCGATCACTTGGCGTTGTATTGATCAAAGGTGAGGGCATAGGCGATCAACACGGACAAGATGCCGTCTGAGCTGCCCGTTCATTGGTCATCGCTGGTCAATGTTCGGTGCCCTTGGTCCACCCCTGACGGCCTGGATACGGCCTGATCTTGGGGCTTCCCACGGCGGCACGCCAGTCTGAACCTGGGAGGCCCCAGCGTCCATCGCTGCCGCCCGGCCGTGTCACGCCCACAAGTCGGCACCCTCGTTGCCGGCCGGGTCTGCCTCCCTCAGGGACTCATGGAGCCCTCCGATCTCGCGGCCCGTCAAGTTGCACTCCGCGTCCGTCTCGATCAGGTGCCAGCCGGGGTCGCTCTCGCGCGCGTTCGGGTCCCCGCCCTCGTCGAGGATGCACACTGCGGCGACGATCGCCTCGTACGCTCCAGCTCGTGCGACCAGCAGCACATCGTGGGGATCCGCGCCTGCGTCAATCAGCCGCTGCGCTGCCGCCACGTCGCTCAGAGCACTGGCATCCATCCAAGGAGATATCGCCTCCCGCCACAGGGCGCGCAAGACCATGAACCGAGCCAGCTGCGGAATGTTCTCGCTGATCTCCGACCTAGCCCACTCCTCCGGGTCTAGGGCTCCAAGCTCCTTGAACCTCTCTGCGAGCGATACAGCAGAGTCGCGCACATCCGGCGGCAGAGTGGCCAGCCACTCGCTCCACGTAGGCCAGGAAATCATCACGTGATCATGCCTTTGCCTCGTCCGCCAGCCAACCCAGCGCCCGACGCGTGTCCCTGGATGCCGTCAAGAGACGACGTGCCGGAGACCGACCCCTTCGGTGTGAACGCCGGTAGCGTCCGTCGGTTCTTGTCATCCGCTGCCGTCCTACGGCCCAGAGCAGGCACCCTCTGTTGGCTTGCATCGTCTCCGGTCGGCCGTTGATCGTCGTTTCGCTGCCTCTTTGCTGCGTCTCTGGCCTCACCCTGAGATGCGGCAGATGCGTCCGGCGGCGCTGCCGACCTCGAACTCTTGCCGTGGTCGTTCAGCCTTGAGCGATCGAGACACCGGTGCCGGTGGTCGGGCCGAGCACCCTCCTATCGCCCGAGGTTGTCACCCTGCTAAGGAATTCGCCGCCCACGCTCGCGCAGGTCAGTGCCGCGACGTGCAACTGGGTTGATTTCCAAAGGTGGGATGCTATGCATATCGAAGTGCCGCTGTCCTCGATGACCGGGAGAGGCGACCGTGGCCCGTGCCCTGCGCTGGGGCGACGCCGCTGATCAACAATACCTTCACAGGGATCGGCTGGTGGTGCCACGACGGGCGTGGCGGCCGCACGGGCAATGCGGACTTGCGGATCTCAGTTCGGCACGCCGCGACCGTAGAGCCCGTTCCACTCAGTGACGAAAGCGTGAGCCCCCTCCACGTTTTCCGTTCGACCGCTGACAGACCAGCCATCGCCAGATATGGTTACGTGCACTTCAAGCTTTCCTGTTTTTTTCTTAAGTCCTAGCGCAAAAATTCCCGTAAGCGCTATGCGCGTCAGGGTAACCCTTTTTCCGCGGTTATCCTCGGCATACAACTCGGCTCGCGAACCCTGCGCTGGCCATGCCAGTGAACCAAACGGGCCCTTGTATACCCAGCCGTCCTTCACTTTGATGCCCAAGAGCTGGGCGCTCGCCTGAAGTCGCTTCGGCAACCCCCTGGCGTAGGCCGCTTGGGCTTCGTCTCGCTTCCTCGCCTCGTTCGCCGCTCTTGCCTCAGCCTTTGCCCGCCTCTCTGCAGCTTGGGCCTCCCGCTCGGCCTTGCGTTCCGCGTCACGCTGCGCCTGGGCCTGCCGCTTGGCCTCCCGCTCGGCCTCGCGTTCCGCGTCACGCTGCGCCTGGGCCTGCCGCTTGGCCTCCCGCTCCGCTTTCCAAATGGCCTCGTTATCTACTTCAGGTTCGAGCCTCGCCGCCGGCTGAGATCCCTCATGGCCAGACTTCTGCCTTCGCTGTCGAGGAGGAAACGGTTCCACCGATGGCTCGCCCCGATCAACCACATGCTCGGTCCAGGCAGCACCTGACCAGTATCGGTACTCGTGACGCCCGGATGGGTCGACATACCAGCCGGGTTGGGGCGCTTGCAGTGCCATGCCTCATGCTAGGTCGACGGTCGGCGTCCCGGAACAGGGCCAAACGGACCTCTATTCGTTGTTGCGGCCCGAGCCGCCAAGGGTGACGTGTGCGGAGCTGCCCCCGCGCATCACCCCGCTGCCCTCCCTGTGCCGTCGGCCCTCCGAACGGGGAGCGGAGCGCCACCCCGGGGACCGCCACGAACCAGGGAGGACCCGGAGCCGATGCACGCGTGCGGCGGCCCGCTGACGGTCTTTGGTCTAGGACAGGCCAGCCGCATCTCTCTTACAAGTTCTGGGCGCTTCGTCCGGCGGGGTCCGTCCGCATCCGCGACCTCGGGCGGTTGTCTGCGCCTCGCCGCCGGCGGCTGCCCTCGTCTCGGCCGGTTGCTGTCACCGTTGCTGTCGACAGGCGGGGATAGGAACTCGCCGCCCACAACGAATGCTGGGGCGGCGAGTTGGAACTGCAGCAGCGGTTAGGACGGCGGCCCAGCCACTTCCCGCATCTGGCGTAGCCATTCTCGATAACTGGATCCGTGCCGGGTTGGATCGTAGGACGAACGCGCAGTGCCCATCCATAGGGCCCTGATGTCCTCCTCAGAGGCGTCTTCGGCAATCAACTGATCTAGCTCCTGCCGAAGTTGGTTCGCCGTCGCCGGGTGCTCCTTGGCCACGAACATCCTGACTAGATCCAGTGGCGTCGGCGCTAGAAGGTCATAGTCTTGATGAAAGTAGCTCTGGGCAAGATAGACGACCGTCTCGAACTCCATGTTTCTCACTTCACGATTGGGAACGACGTTACGCCACCCCTGGCCCGAGTCGACGGCCTCAAGGGCATCGGCTAGGCCGTGTGTCGAAGTCGGCGGTGGTGGGCGATGAGATTCCGGCGCGTCGGTGATCGATAAGTAGCGAGGTCTCCGGTAGATGGTTCATCGACGAAGAAGACCATCAGCACGGAGACCTCGTGA
>NZ_QGGF01000610.1 GCF_003857015.1 Micromonospora globispora
GCCGTCGTCCTCCGCGGCCTCGGGCAGCGGAGGACGACGGCAACGGCCCCGACGGGGGTTCCGCCCCGTCCAGCGCCGGCATCGCCTGACCGCGACACGATCGCGCGATCCACGGTGGCCTCGTACTCACGGGGAGGCCAGGACATCCCGGTCGGAGCTGGATCGTGGCCGGCCGCGCGCCGGCTCAGTGGGCGGCGAGTGCGCGGAGGAAGCGTTCGCTGATCGGGACCGCGCTGGACGTGCTCGACCCGCCCTGCTCGACGAAGACCGCGAACGCGACGTCCCCCTGCCAGCCGACGAACCAGGCGTGGGTGTGCGCCGGGTTGTTGTCGTACTCGGCGGTGCCGGTCTTGCCGTACACAGGCTCGCCGGGGACGTTCCGCAGGGCGCTGCCGGTGCCGGCGGTGACCACCTCGCGCATCATCGCCTTCAGCGCCGCGACCGACTCGGGCTTGAGCGCCGGGCCGGCCGGGGCCGGCTGCTGCGGCGCCGGGTCGAGCAGCAGCTTCGGCTGCTCCCAGTGGCCCCGGGCGACGGCGGCGGTGGCGCCGGCCATGGCGAGCGGACTGACCACGGTGGTGCCCTGGCCGATCGCCGCGGCGGCCTGCTCGGTGGCCGAGCCGCCGGTGGAGACGGTGCCGGTGAAGACGTCGGCCCCGAGGTCCCACTTCGCCTCCAGGCCGAGCGCACGGCCGGTGGTGGCGAGCCCGTCCGGGCCGAGCTTCGGCGCCAGCGAGGCGAAGGCGGTGTTGCAGGACTTCGCGAAGTCGGTCCGGAACGGCACCGTGCCCAGCACGAAGTTGTCGGAGTTCTTGAACGGCCGCCCGTCCACCGCGAACGTCTTCGGGCAGCCGACCGGGGCGTCCGTGGTCACCGCGCCCCGGTCCAGCAGGCCGAGCGCGCTGACCACCTTGAACGTCGAGCCGGGCGGCACCTGGGCGGTGAAGGCGAGATTCTCCCCGGCCGGACCGGGGCCGTTGGCGGCGGCGAGCACCGCCCCGTCGCTGATCCGCAGCGCCACCAGGGCTGATCGGCGCTTCTCCCCGCGCAGCGCCGCGTCGGCGGCGTTCTGGGTGGCGACGTCCAGGGTCGTCTTGAGCGGCTGGCCGGCCTTGGGCTCGCTGCGGAACACCTCGGTACCGGTCGGCGTCGTGGTGCCGTCGGGATTCTGCCGCTCGGTGATGACGGTCAGGCCGGGGGCGCCGCGCAGCCGCTCGTCGTACCGGCCCTGGAGGCCGCCGTGGCCGACCAGGTCGCCCGCCACGTACCGGTCGGGGTGCGCCTTGAGGTCGTCGGCCTGCGCGGGGTCGACGGAGCCGAGCAGTGCCCGGGCGAACTCCCGGGTCGGCGCCAGGTCGAGCTTCTCCGCGCGGAACTTCGTCCCCGGCAGGTCGTAGATCCGCGGGCGGATCTGCCGGTACACGTCGTCGCGCAGCGTCACCACCTCGACGAACGCTCCCGAATCTGCCTCGCTGAGGCGTTTGGGCAGGTCCGACAGGTCGACCGGCGGGACGAGCGCCGGCCGGATCGCCTTGAACGCGGCGTCGAGCTGGCGGACCAGCGCCTTGACGTCGGTGACTTCGCTGGGCTGCACGCCGACCCGAACCACCGGGCGGGGCGCGACGATCGGGGCGCCGGCGCCGTCCAGCACCCCGGCCCGGGGCGCGGGGTCGCGACGCAGCGCCAACCGGTCGCCCTTCTCCAGCTTCTCCTGGACGACCGTCGGCTCCCAGATCACCTGCCACTGGTCGTCGCCGCCGCGCTTGAGGCGCACCGGGCGCTCGTAGGCCCAGCGGGTCTGACCCGGCAGCGTCCAGGTCACCTGGACCCGGGCGGTGGCGGTGTCGGCGGTGATCGTCGCGTCGCCGGCCCGCTTGAGCTCCGGCGGGGTGGCCGCCAGCTCGCCGGAGAGCGACTTGATCTCCTTGGCCACGTCGGCCGCCGGGACGCGGGCACCGGTCGCGTCGATGAACCCGACCGCCTGCAGATTGCCCGAGCGCCAGCCGGTCAGGAAGGCGTCGACGCTGCGGTCCGGTCCGTCCTCCGCGGAGCACCCGGTCAGCGCGCCGACGGCCAGCACGGTGGCGGCCACTGCCGCGAGTGCCGGCCGAATGTGGGAGTGGCGGCGACGAACGGGGTACCACACGAGCATGGAGCTGTCCCTCCGGTACGAAACTGCCCTGCACGCTAGTACGGCACGCGCCTCCTCACCGCCCCGCCGCGGTCGCGACGTGCGGAAAGACCGACTCGGGCAGTGTGATGAACATCGCCGGTCCGGGTACTCCGCGACCGGCCGACCACGTACCCGCAACGGGTGAAAGGACAGAGTCCCGATCCGGACGTCCGGCCGGTGGTCCGCCTACGTATGGACGTAATGGCAGGGCCTAGGCTGGGCGGGAGAGTGACCCACAACGCGGTGGGTCGAGGGGAGTGGCACCGATGGACCGGCGTCCGGCGATCAAACCGGGACCCGACATCCAGGCTGACACCAGCCGGGACGACAGTTTCGACACGGCGACCGACGGGGACGGTCTCGGCCGACTCGACACAGGCGTGACCGGGATGACCGGTTCGAGTGTCGACACCCTCTACGACCTGGGCCTGCCCACACCGGCGCTGGCCGACGACGTGGAGGACGCGGAGCTCGACGAGCCGGTGCCCAACGCGGAGCGCCTGGTGGCCCAGGCGGTCGCGCTGGCCGGTGACGACCACGACGTCGCGACCCTCGTCGGCCGCTTCTGGCGGTTCGCCCCGGACGAGGAGCTGATCGGCTTCACCGCCGAGGAGATGATCGAGGCGGCCCGGGCGCACCGGGACCTGGCCCAGCAGCGGGTGCCGGGCGAGCTGAAGCTCCGGATCCACGAGCCGGACGCCGACCAGCACCACACCGTGATCGAGATCGTCACCGACGACATGCCGTTCCTGGTCGACTCGGTGACCGCCCTGCTCAACTCGCACCACCTCGACGTGCACCTGCTGGTC
Source organism: Micromonospora globispora (assembly GCF_003857015.1). Taxonomy (GTDB): domain Bacteria; phylum Actinomycetota; class Actinomycetes; order Mycobacteriales; family Micromonosporaceae; genus Micromonospora; species Micromonospora globispora. The sequence goes on from NZ_QGGF01000610.1 coordinate 2,983, forward strand.
CACCCGCTGGTGGTGGTCCGCCGGGAGCCGCTGGGCCGGCTGACCGAGGTCGCGGCCGACGTGGAGCCGGACGACGCCATCGCCGGCGACCTGGTCGAGAGCTGGATGCGGATCGAGATCGACCCGGTCCGCGACCCGGCCGAGCGGGAGAAGCTCCGCAAGGAGCTGCAGCGGGTGCTCACCGACGTGCGGGAGGCCGTGGAGGACTGGCCGAAGATGCGGCAGCGTGCCCTGGCGCTCGCCGACGAGCTGGCCGCCGCACGGACCTCGGACAACCGGCCGCCGGTGCCGGAGAAGGACATCACCGACTCGGTCGAGCTGCTGCGCTGGCTGGCCCACGACCACTTCACCTTCCTCGGCTACCGGGAGTACCGGCTGGTCGACACCGACGGCGCGGACGGCGGCCAGGCGCTGGAGGCGGTCCTCGGGACCGGGCTGGGCATCCTCCGCTCCGACTCGCCGGAGGCCCGGTCGCTGAACTCGATGACCCCCGAGGCGCACGAGAAGGTGCTGGAAAAGCGCCTGCTGATCATCACCAAGGCCAACTCGCGGGCGACCGTGCACCGCTCGGCCTACCTCGACTACATCGGCTTCAAGATCTTCAACGACGCCGGCGAGGTGGTCGGGGAGCGGCGCTTCCTGGGCCTCTTCTCCACCACCGCGTACCGGACCAGCGTCCGGGAGCTGCCGGTGGTCCGCCGCAAGGTGGCCGAGGTGCTGGAGCGCTCGGGTCTGAGCCAGCGCAGCCACTCCGGCAAGGACCTGTTGCAGATCCTGGAGACGTACCCGCGCGACGAGCTGTTCCAGATCAAGACCGACGACCTGTACCACGCGGTGATCGGCGTGCTGCGGATGGCGGGTCGCCGGCAGCTGCGGGTCTTCCTGCGCCGGGACGCGTACGGGCGGTTCATCTCCTGCCTGATCTACCTGCCCCGGGACCGGTTCACCACCCAGAACCGGCTGCGCATGCAGGACATCCTGCTCCGCGAGTTGAACGGCGTCGGAGTCGACTACACCACCCGGGTCACCGAATCGATGCTGGCCCGGGTGCACTTCATCGTCCGGACCGACCCGACCAACCCGCCCGCGGACATCGACGCGGATCTGCTCGCCGAGGAGCTGGCCGACGCGACCCGGCTCTGGGACGACGACTACCGGCTGGTGCTGGAGCGCAAGCTCGGTGACGAGCAGGCCAAGCACCTGTTCAGCCGGTACGCCGACGCGTTCCCGGAGGGCTACAAGGACGGGCACACGCCGTACGAGGCGATGAAGGACCTGGCCAAGCTGGAGCTGCTGGAGGAGCCCGGCCAGCTCGAGATGCACCTGTTCCGCAAGCAGCTCGCGCCCCGGCCGGGCCAGCGCGACGCGGACGTCGACGAGCAGATGGACGTCCGGTTCAAGGTCTACCGGTACGGCGAGCCGATGATGCTCTCCGCGGTGCTGCCGGTGCTGCACTCGCTCGGCGTCCGGGTGGTCGACGAGCACCCGTACGAGGTGGACCGGGTCGACGGGCGGGTCTTCCTCTACGACTTCGGGCTGCGGCTGCCCGAGGCGCACCAGGAGCTGGCCGAGGTGCGCCCGCACGTGGAGAACGCCTTCGCGGCGGCGTGGCGCGGCGAGGCCGAGGTGGACGGCTTCAACGAGCTGGTGCTGCGGGCCGGGCTCACCTGGCGGCAGGTGGTGGTGCTCCGGGCGTACGCGAAGTACATGCGCCAGGCCGGCACCGTCTTCTCCCAGGACTACATGGAGCAGACCTTCATCGCGTACCCGCGGATCGCGCGGCTGCTGGTCGAGCTCTTCGAGGCCCGGTTCGCGCCGAGCCCGGCCAGTGTGGAGGAGCGGCGGCAGCGGAGCGGTGAGCTGGTCACCGCGATTGGCGAGGCGCTGGACGACGTGGCCAGCCTCGACCAGGACCGGATTCTGCGCTTCTACCTGACGCTGATCCAGGCCACCCTGCGGACCAGCTTCTACCAGAAGCCGGTGGGCGGGCGGCCCAAGTCGTACGTGGCGTTCAAGCTGGACCCGCAGGCGATCCCCGAGCTGCCCGCGCCGCGGCCGAAGTTCGAGATCTTCGTGTACTCCCCGCAGTTCGAGGGTGTGCACCTGCGGTTCGGGCCGGTGGCCCGGGGCGGGTTGCGCTGGTCCGACCGGCGGGAGGACTTCCGCACAGAGGTGCTCGGCCTGGTCAAGGCGCAGATGGTGAAGAACGCCGTGATCGTGCCGGTGGGCGCCAAGGGTGGCTTCGTGCTCAAGCAGAAGCCGGGCGACCGGGACGAGGCGGTGGTCTGCTACAAGCAGTTCGTCTCCGCGCTGCTGGACGTCACCGACAACATCGTCTCCGGCGAGATCGTCCCGCCGGAGGACGTGGTCCGGCACGACGCCGACGACCCGTACCTGGTGGTGGCGGCCGACAAGGGCACGGCGACGTTCTCCGACATCGCCAACGAGATCTCCGCCGCGCACAACTTCTGGCTGGGCGACGCCTTCGCGTCCGGCGGTTCGGCCGGGTACGACCACAAGAAGATCGGCATCACCGCGCGGGGTGCCTGGGAGTCCGTCAAGCGGCACTTCCGGGAGCTCGGGCACGACACCCAGACCCAGGACTTCACCGTGGTCGGCGTGGGCGACATGTCCGGCGACGTGTTCGGCAACGGGATGCTGCTGTCGGAGCACATCCGGCTGGTGGCCGCCTTCGACCACCGGCACATCTTCTTGGACCCGGACCCGGACGCCGCCACCTCGTACGCCGAGCGGAAGCGGCTGTTCGAGCTGCCCCGGTCGTCCTGGGAGGACTACAACCCGGAGCTGATCTCGGCCGGCGGCGGCGTGTACCCGCGTACCGCCAAGTCGATCCCGGTCAGCCCGCAGGTGCGGACGGCGCTCGGCCTGGACGACGAGGTCGAGCAGCTCTCTCCGCAGGAGCTGATGAAGGCGATCCTGACCGCGCCGGTCGACCTGTTCTGGAACGGCGGCATCGGCACCTACGTGAAGGCATCGACGCAGACCAACGCCGAGGTCGGGGACAAGTCCAACGACGCGATCCGGGTGGACGGCAAGAGCCTGCGCTGCCGGGTGGTCGGCGAGGGCGGCAACCTGGGCTGCACCCAGCTCGGCCGGATCGAGTACGCGCAGACCGGTGGGCGGATCTACACCGACTTCATCGACAATGCGGCCGGCGTGGACTGCTCCGACCACGAGGTGAACATCAAGATCCTGCTGAACACGGCCGTCGCCGACGGCGAGCTGACTGTCCCGGAGCGGGACGAGCTGCTGGCGGAGATGACCGACGAGGTCGCCGAGCTGGTGCTGCGGGACAACTACGACCAGGCTCGCGCGATCAACAACGCCCAAGCGCAGGCCGCGTCCCTGTTGCCGGTGCACCGGCGCATGATCACCGAGCTGGAGCGGTCCGGTCAGCTCGACCGGGCGCTGGAGGCGCTTCCGCCGGACGAGGAGCTGGCGGTCCGGACCGAGTCCGGGCTGACCGCGCCCGAGTTCGCGGTGCTGCTGGCGTACGTGAAGATCGTGCTGGAGCGGGAGATCGTCTCCGAGGGGCTGGCCGACGAGGAGTGGACGACCGACATCCTGGTCAACTACTTCCCGACGCCGCTGCGGGAGCGGTTCGCCGACCGGATGGGCCGGCACCGGCTGCGCCGGGACATCGTCACCACCGTGCTGGTCAACGAGGCGATCAACCGGGGCGGCATCTCGTTCGTCTTCCGGGTCGTCGAGGAGACGGCCGCCTCGGCAGCGGACGTGCTCCGCGCGTACGTGGTGGTCCGCGAGGTGTTCGGGCTCGGAAAGCTCTGGGACTCGGTCGAGGCCCTGGACAACAAGGTCTCGCCCGAGCTGCAGACCAGCGTCTACCTGGACAGCCGGCGGCTGCTCGACCGGGCGGTGCGCTGGCTGGTGACCAACCGGCGCTCGCCGATCGACGTGCCGGCGGAGATCGCCCGGCTGCGGGACGGCATCGCCCGGCTCCTGCCCGGCCTGGAGAACCTCTTCTACGGCACCGAGCGGGAGGCGATCGCCGCCCACATCGACTCGCTGACCGAGAAGGGGCTGCCGCGTGAGCTGGCCGAGCTGGCCACCCGGCTGATGTACAGCTTCGGCCTGCTCGACGTGGTGGAGACCGCCCGGTCCGCCGGCCGGGACGTCAACGAGGTGGCTTCGGTCTACTTCGTGCTCTCCGACCGGTTCCGGGTGGACTCCCTGCTGTCGAAGATCTCCCTGCTGCCGCGGGAGGACCGCTGGCAGACGCTGGCCCGGATGGCGCTGCGCTACGACCTGTACGCGGCGCTGGCCGCGCTCACCGCGGAGGTCCTCGGCTCCACGCCGGACAGCCTGCCCCCGGTCGAGCGGGTGCAGGAGTGGGAGCAGTCCAACGCCACCTCGATCCACCGGGCGCGCCGGGCGATGGGGGAGTTCGACGAGTCCCGGGCTGATCTGTCCGCCCTGTCGGTGCTGCTGCGCCAGATCCGCACCCTGGTGCGGACCTCGGCCGCGGCCTGACCCGGACGTGCCCCGGCGCGGTCCGGTCGGTCGGTCACCCGACCGTCGGGCCGCGCCGGTGCGTCCGCGTCACGCGGTCAAGGTGGCGAAGACGACGATGTTGTCCAGGTAGCTACGGGCGCTGCGGTCGAAGACCCCGCCGCACGTCACCACGCGCAGGCTCGGCTTGTCGCTGGCGCCGTAGACCAGCTCCGAAGGGAACGACGTCTTCGGGTACGACTTCACCGAGTCGACGGTGAAGGTGGCGTTCCGGCCGTCCTGGCGGGCGACGGTGATCCTGTCCCCGGGCTTCAGCGCGCCGAGGTCGAAGAAGACGGCCGGCCCAAGCTTCGCCGAGTCGACGTGGCCGACGATGACCGCGTTGCCGACCTCGCCGGGACTGGGGCCGGGGGAGTACCAGCCGGCCCGCTGAGCCTGCTCCAGCGGTGGGACCTGGACGGTGCCGTCGGGGTCGATGCCGAGGGTCATGACGTCGGCGTTCACCCCGATCCGGGGGATCGAGATGGTGGTCGGGGCCGACCGGGGCAGGGCGGGCACGGCACCGGGGGCCGAGGGGTCCGCGGACTCCTCGTCGATCGGCACCTGGTCGGCGATGGCGACACCGGTGCCCTCGACCGTTACGCCGGCGGTCCGGTCCGACTCGGCGGGTCCGGCCTGCGCGAGCGGCTGCGGCGGGCGGGGTGGGGGCGCACTCCGTACAGAGGCGCCGATCATGCCGGCGCCCGCCATGGCGAGGAGGACGAGGGCGGCGCCGGCGGCGCGCCACGGTTTCCCGTGACGGCCGCCGGCCCGTGCCCTGGTCAGGTCAGACGAGGTCATTGGTGCGACGCCGACGCATCAGCACGAGGCCGCCCAGGGCGGCGGCGCCGAGGACCCCCGCCCCGCCGGCGGCCATGCCGAGGTGCGTGCTCGTGCGGGTCATGCCGCCGTCACCGCCGTTGACCGGCCCCTTCGGGAGCACGACCAGCTCGCCCTCTCCGCAGGAGCCCTCCAGCTGGTACGTGCCGGGCTGGGCGTCCGCGGCGACCGTGGCCTCGCCGTAGTAGACGAAGTCCTTCATGTGCTCCCAGCCGTCCTCGCCGTCCATCCCGTACTCGTCGTGACCCTTCCAGTCGTGGTCCTTGCGGTCGTGGCCCTCGGACTCGTCCTCCTTGCCCTGGTCCCCCTCGCGCATCTGTCCGTCCGGGCCCTGGTCGGCGTCCGACTCGTCCGACACACTGCCGCCCTCGCCGTCGGCGGGGTCCGCCATGTCGGCGTCTGCGGGCGGCTCGGGCTCCGGGGGCTTCGGCGTGCCGTAGTAGCCGTCCGGGCCGTTGCTGTGCTCGTCGCCGCCCTGCTCCTCGGTGCCCTGCTTCTCGGTGCCCTGCTTCTCGGTGCCCTGCTCCTCGCGGCCGTTCCGGTCCTTGCCGTCGTGGCCCTTCTGGTCGGCGTCCTTCTCCTGACCGGCCTCGTCCGGGTCCGTCCAGTCGCCGTGCTCCTCGTGGACCGGGTTGAGGTTCACCTCGCCGGTGACCTTGGACCAGACGGCGGCATGCTCCTGCGCCTCGGGGCAGCTCTCGAGGAGCTTGACGTGGTCGCCGGGCTTGACGGCGTCCGGCTTGACGAGGACCTTGCCCTCGCCCTCGTGGTGCCCGGCCGCGTACGTCATCGCCGGGGTGAACACCAGCAGGGACGCGCCGCCCAGAGCGGCTCCCGCAACGACCTTCCCGAGCATCTTGTTAGCCATGACCTGCGCTCTCCATCCCTGTTCGTCCTGAAGCCGAGCTACGGCCAACGTTAGGCCGATTCGCGTCTTTTCCGAGTAAAAACCCTCGCTTCACGGCTTGGGGACACTACGAAACGTATGACCCTTTAGCGCCTACGTCGGCGTAGCGGACAAGGACGGGCCCCCACGGCCTGCGCCCGGCGGAAAGCATTGATCGATTGCAATGGAAGCGCTCCCATGCGAGGATCGCTGCCAACGCGCCGACGGCGCCTGGTTCCCGGCCCGGTTCCAGGAGCTCATGAAGAACGCCTACCCGCCGCTCTCCTGACGCGGCGGCCGGGCCGCCCGCCGTGGCAGGAGCGCGGCACTGCCGCGGCGGTTTCCCCGGGCCCCTGGTCCGGCCGACGGTCGGGCCAGGGGCCCTCGCCGTGCCGAGGCACGGCCTCCAGATCAGGGCACCGTCTTCTCGATCGCCGCCCGGCCCAACTCGGCCAGGTCCCGGCGGGCCCGCTCGATGTTCTCCGGCGTGAGGTCCTGGCCGCGCGCCATCACCAGGTCCTCCGGCTCCCACGGCTGCTCGGCGCCGGTGCGGATGTTGTCGCCGCCGGCCCCGGTGCCCGTACCGGTGGCCCCGGTGCCGGCCGCGTACGGGTCGCCGAGCAGGTCCTCCGCCGGCGAGGCGAGCGCCCGGCCGCCGGGCTCCCGGAAGGACGGGGTGTCCCGGTCGGGGCCGCCGCCGGTCACCAGCTGCGGCACGGTGCTCTCGTCGTCCACCGCCGCGGCCACCTCGGGGCTCTCCTCCAGCGGCCGCTCGCCGCCGCGGTCACGATCCGTCATGCTGCTGCCCTCCTGTCCCGTTCGCTGATCCCCTTCGCGTACCCCAGGGAGCCGCCGCCATGCCGATCGGCCTGCTCAGCCCTCCTCCTCGCCCTGACCCCTCGTCCGTGCCGGTAGTGCGTCCGCTTCCATCCCGGATGCGAGATTCCTGCCACTGGGTGTCCGGCCGGTGACACAGCGAAGCCCCGGCCGATGTCTGGCCGGGGCTCCGACGGTGTGCTCAGCGACCGAGAACCCGGTCCAGGAAGTCCCGGTAGCCGCGGACGGCGATGCGGAGCTGCTCGGTGTCCGCGGAGCCCGCCTCCTGCCAGCCGCCGAGCTTGGACTTCTGCGCCTGCAGCGCGGTGGAGAGTGCCTCGATCGCCTCCTCGACCAGCGACTGCGCCTCGCCGACGGCGGCCCGCGGGTCGTCCACGAAGCGGAGCTGAACGTCCCGCCAGCGGTCCCGGAAGCCCTGCGCGGTCTGCGGCTCGAAGAGCGTGGCGGCGTCCGCGGGCACCGCCGGCGACGGCAGCGCCGAGCCGAGGATGGTCGACCCGGACAGCAGCACGGCGGCGGCCGGTGCCGGGATGGCCGGCGCCGTGCTGCTGTCCGGGTCGACCATCCTCGGCTCGGCGC
>NZ_QGGF01000267.1 GCF_003857015.1 Micromonospora globispora
CCTCGGACGACGGAACGCCGCCGTCGGCCCAGCGGCACGCCCGGGTGGGCGGCGGGTCGTCCGAGGAGTGCCGGGCCGAGCCGGCGTCGACGTCGGCCGACGGCTGCTCGACGGCGGGCGCCGGGCGCGGGGCCGGCACGCTCAGCCGGTCCCTGTCGGTGTCCCGGAGCTGCTCGTCCACGGGCGGGGCACTGACCGGCGCCTGGCGGGGCACGGGCGACTCCTCCTCGGCGTGACGCACGCCGTTGACGTGGGAACGGCCGTTGACTTTGACCCGCGCCGCCGGCTCCTCGGCGGGCAGCCCAGGCAGCGGGGCCGGCAGATCGCCGTGCTGCGGTGACGAGGCGGCCCAGCCGCCGGTGGGATCGGGATGACGCCAGGCGGGAGCCGGCTCTCGGCCGACCTCCCGGCCCCTGGACCAGCCGGCCGCCGAGGGCGCCCACCCGCTGACGGAACGGGCCAGGTCGTCCTGCTGACCTGCCCCGTCGCCGTGTTCTCCCGGGGTGGGAGCTCCGGGTTGCCCTGATTCAGTCACCGCGCACTCCTTGGTCGCCCCCGGTGAGGCTACCGTGTGGTGACAGTGGCGATAAGTTACAGCGGCGGGCCATTTCCAGGACGGGTTCACAAGCCCTGACCGGTTCGGGTGATAAGTGCCGGCTCGTACGTACGAAACTCGGAGGCTCCCATGACCGCTGTGGGGAACGGTGCACAGACCGCCGGCCGGCCCACCCGCCTGCCCCGCTCAGCGCGGCGCAAGCAGCTGCTCGCCGCCGCTCAGGAGGTGTTCGTCGCGCAGGGTTACCACGCCGCCGCGATGGATGACATCGCCGAGCGGGCGGGAGTTTCCAAGCCCGTGCTCTACCAGCACTTCCCGGGCAAGATGGACCTCTACCTGGCGCTGCTGGACACGCACTGCGACGCGATAGTCGCCCGGGTGCAGGACGCCATGCGCGGCAACAACAGCAACAAGGAGCGGGTCAGCGCCTCGGTGCGCGCGTACTTCGACTTCGTCGACCACGAGAGCGAGGCGTTCCGCCTGGTCTTCGAGTCGGACCTGCGCAACGACCCGGCCGTCCGGCAGCGCGTGGAGCGGGTCGAGCAGGGCTGCATCGCGGCGATAACCGACACCATCATCTCGGACACCGGCGTCAGCCGGGCGCACGCCGAACTGCTCGCCTCCGGCCTGGTCGGGGCGGCGGAGACGGCGGCGCAGTTCTGGCTGGCCGGCGGCCGGCAGGTGCCGAAGGCGGAGGCGGAGGCGCTGGTCGCCGCCCTCTCCTGGCGCGGTATCGCCAGCTTCCCGCTGCAAGGTGAGTCAGCCTGAACATCGGGCCGCCAGATCGGATAGCCTTCCCACGGTGGCTTTTTCGCCCCAGTTGAGGAGGCACAGTGGAGGTCAAGATCGGCGTGCAGTACGCCCCGCGCGAGCTGGTTCTGGAGAGCGCGCAGTCGCCTGCCGAGATCGAGCGGATCGTGACCGACGCCGTCGCCAAGGGCGAGGGCACCCTCTCCCTGACGGACGAGAAGGGCCGGCGGGTCATCGTGCCGGTCACCAAGGTCGCGTACGTCGAGATCGCCGAGGCCTCTCCCCGCGCGGTCGGCTTCACCGTCCGCTGATTCCGTTCCGGGTCGCCGTGGCGGGGTGACCGACGAGGTCCCCGCCGCGGCGGCGCCGGGTCGGCCGGCTAGTTGTTCAGCGCCGCGGCGGCCATCCGCTCGGTGTGCGCGGCGGTCAGCCGCCGGAACAGCGCCGGCACGTCCACGTCCCGCCGGGCGATCAGCGCGGTGAGCGCGCCCCGGTCCGCGGCGGCGACCCGACCGGCCTGGGAGAGCGCCTCCCCCACCAGCCGCCGGGCCCACATCGAGAGCCGGTTGGCCACCTTCGGATCCGCCGCGATGGCCGCCCGCATCTCCGCGGCGGCGAAATCGGCGTACCGGGAGTCGTGCAGCACGTCGAGGACGAGCCGGCGGTCCGGCCCGTCCAGCGCCCCGGCGATCTCCCGCAGGAAGTCGTCGGTGATCGCGTCGCCGACGTACGCCTTGGTCACCGCCTCCGGCCAGTCTTTCGGCTCGGTCGAGTCGTGGTACGCCTGGAGCGCCTCGACGTACGGCGCCATCGCGTCGTCCGGTGCCACGCCCAGTTCGGCGAGCCGGTCGGCGATCCGGCAGTAGCTGCCGATTTCCGCCGCGGCCATCTCACTCAGGGCCGCCCGGCGGCGCAGATCGGGGGCGAGCCGGGCGTCGGCGGCGAGCCGGTCGAAGGCGAGGAGTTCGCCGTACGCCACCAGGCCGAGCAGGTCGACGAGGGCGGGATCGGGCGCGGTGGGGGCGGACACGAGCGCAGGCTACCGTTCCGTTCCGGGCAGCGGGGGGTCACAATGAGGGGCGGCGGGTGGGTGGCGCAGGTCACAGCCGTCGCGCCTGGACATGGCGCCACCACCGGAATCAGGACGGCCGATCGGCGGTTCAGGTAACATAGAGCAGTTGCCGTGGGCACCGATTTGATCGACAGCAGGCCTACGGCGCGCGTGCGGCCCGGTCCGGCTCGGCATTCTAGCCGCCGACCGTGTGGCCCGCGCCATACCGATCGCGCCCTGAGGACATGAGGGGCGCACCACGAGAGGGCACCCCCAAATCCATATGAGCGAGCAGATTCACGACATCATGGGCAACCAGGAGTTGGCTCCGACCGCTCCGGTTCGTCCCGAAGCTCCCACTTTCGCCGCACTCGGCGCCCGTCCGGAGACCGTCGAGGCGCTGGCCGCCTCCGGCATCACCCGCGCGTTCGCCATCCAGGAATACGCGCTGCCGATCGCGATGCGCGGCAGCGACCTGATCGGCCAGGCCCCCACCGGCACCGGTAAGACCCTCGGCTTCGGCGTACCGCTGCTGGAGCGGGTCTTCGCGCCGGGCGAGGGCAGCGACGGCGTGCCGCAGGCGCTGGTCGTCGTACCCACCCGCGAGCTGGGCATCCAGGTCGCCAAGGACCTCGCCGCCGCGGGCAGCACCCGGGGCGTGCGCGTTCTGCCGATCTACGGCGGCGTGGCCTACGAGCCGCAGATCGAGACGCTGCGCAAGGGCGTCGAGATCCTGGTCGGCACGCCCGGCCGGCTGCTGGACCTGGCCAAGCAGAAGCACCTGCGGCTCGACCGCGTGCACGCGCTGGTCCTCGACGAGGCCGACCGGATGCTCGACCTGGGCTTCCTCGACGACGTCGAGAAGATCCTGGCGATGCTGCCGGAGGACCGGCAGACCATGCTCTTCTCGGCCACCATGCCGGACCCGATCGTCGCCCTGTCCCGGCGCTTCCTGCGCCACCCGGTGACCATCCACGCCGGCCACACCGCCGAGACCGGCCCGTCGCCGCAGACCCAGCAGCTGGCCTACCGCACCCACTCGATGAACAAGATCGAGATCGTGGCGCGGATCCTCCAGGCGGAGGGGCGGGGGCTGACGATGATCTTCACCCGGACCAAGCGGGCCGCCGACCGCGTCGCCGAGGACCTCGACTTCCGCGGCTTCGCCGTCGCGGCGGTGCACGGCGACCTGGGCCAGGGCGCCCGGGAGCGGGCGCTGCGGGCGTTCCGGGCCGGCAAGATCGACACTCTGGTCGCCACCGACGTGGCCGCCCGGGGCATCGACGTCAGCGGCGTCACCCACGTCATCAACTACGACTGCCCCGAGGACCAGGACACCTACACCCACCGGATCGGTCGTACCGGCCGGGCGGGCGACGTGGTGGCCGGCGAGGCGACCGCGGTGATCCCCGCCGAGGGCGCCACCGAGTCGGCCGCGACCACCTCGACCGAGGGTGAGGCATCGTCGAAGCCGCGCCGCCGCCGGCGCCGCCGTGGTGGCAGTTCGGGCGCCGGTACGCCGGCCGAGGCGACCGCCGACTGACGCTGCGAGACCCTGACATCCCCCGTGCCGGTTACCCGGTCCGGGGGATGTCGTCTGTCCCGCCCGGCCGGTCTGGCGTCCTGAGGTCGGGACAACTGCTCGCGCCCTTTGCTCTGCTGCAGCCCACGCAACACAAACGGCCTCCCGGTGTTGCCTCCGCTGCAGCAGAGCAAAGGGAGTCTCACAACACCTCGCCGGCGCTGGGGCCCGCCTGAGCCGACGTGATCGGCCGGGTCCCCGGCTGCCGCGCACGGCGCCGACGGTGGTCGGCAATCGGTGCGCGGCTACCGCCACGGCACGACCGGACCCGTGCCGCACACGACACTCGCAACCGGCCCACGGCGGGGAGCCGCAAGCCGGGAAGGATGATGGAGCGATGCCGGAACCGCTGGACGCCGCGCTGACCGAGGTGCGGGCGCTGCTGCTCGACCCCGCCCTGACCCGGGCGGTCGCCGCCGGACGCCGCCGTGGACACCGCCCCTCGGTGGTCCGCGCCGAACTCCGGCCGGTCACCCTCAAGGCCGGCCCCCGGCTGCAGATCTCGACCTCCGACGGCGCGCGACCGTACACCCGCAACGTGGCACCGGGCGCGGAGGCCGACGCCGCGATCGACGCGCTGCTCGCCGAGCCCTTCGGCAACTGGCACGTGGAGACGGCCGACGCGACGCTCCAGCTGCGGGTCACCAAGTCGGGCGAGGCGCAGGTGCACCGCGCGGCGGCGAGCCGGCCGGCGGCGCAGCCGGGCGGCCACGACCGGGCGAAGGACTACCTGCTCGACCCGGGCGACCCGATCTTCGCCGAGATCGGGGGGTCGGCGGCCAAGCGGCGCCAGGTCGACGCGTTCCTGCGGGCGCTGGCCGCCACCCTGCCGGACGACCTGACCGGCCGGCTGCGCGTGGTCGACCTCGGCTGCGGCAACGCCTACCTGACCTTCGCGGCGTACCGGTACCTGACCCAGCGCGGGCTCGACGTGGAACTGGTCGGCGTGGACGTCCGCGAGGACCAGCGGCGGCGCAACACCGAACTGGCCGAGCGGCTGGGCTGGGCGGACCGGGTGAGCTTCGTGGCCGGCACCATCGCCGACGCGGTCGTGGAACCGGCTCCGGACCTGGTGCTCGCGCTGCACGCCTGCGACACCGCCACCGACGAGGCGCTGGCCCGGGCCGTCCGGTGGGGCGCCCGGTGGGTGCTCGCCGCGCCCTGCTGCCACCACGACGTCGCGGCACAATTGCGCGCCGGGCCGGCCCCCGCGCCGTACGAGCTGCTGACCCGGCAGGGCATCATGCGGGAGCGCTTCGCGGACGTCCTGACCGACGCGCTGCGGGCCGGGCTGCTCCGGCTGCACGGCTACCGCGCCGAGGTGGTCGAATTCGTCGACTCCCAGCACACGCCGCGGAACCTGCTGATCCGGGCGCGCCACACCGGGACGGCCCCCACCGACGTGCAGCGCGCCGAGTACCGCGAGCTGGTCGACCAGTGGCGGATCACGCCCCGGCTGCAGACGCTCCTCGGCGCGGAGCGCGCCGGCTAACGGTCCTCGGGCGGCAGGGTCGGGAAGGGTACGACCTTGGCCTCACTCGCCGCGTTGCCCGCCGCGGCGAAGGCGTTCCAGGAAATGTCGGCGAGCAGCCGGCGCAGTTCGGCGTGCCGGACTGCGGCGTTGCGCTGCAACGCCAGGCGTACGCCGAGCACGACGCCGACCAGGGTGGTGGTGATCGCGCCGGACGCGGCCAGGACGTGCACGGCGGTCGCCTCGTCGGCGTCGAACACCAGCACCAGCAGCCAGGCCCAGCAGGCCAGGGCGAAGATGCCGGCCTTGACCACGAAGAAGATGCTGACCGCCCCTGGACGGTACGGCACCCGACGGCTGGGCTGGGCCATGCTGCTCCTCATAACTGGTCCGCTCGTGTGACACCTGGCAAATGTTTGCCAGTCGGCGAAGGCATAGCGGAGTTTAGTTGATCCTGGACAACCATCTCCGAAGACCATCCGACCGGTCCCGCCAGCGAGACGTTCGGGCCGATCGGTCAGTTGTTTCGGGGTACGGCCGTACTACCCTCTTAGGCGCACCGTCCGGGTGCTCCAGCCGGGAAGGGAAGACCCCGCAGGCATGGGTACCACTGAGGTTTCACCCCAGATGGCCTTTGCGCGCTTCGTGCGGCGCGCCATCGACGACGCCCGCGAAGAGCGCGGGTGGACGGTGACCGATTTGGCCACACACACCGGTGTGGGCCGGTCCACCATCTTCCGTTGGCTGGCGGGCGACTGGCAGGACTACCCCGAGCTGGCCAAGGTCCGCGGCTTCTGCGCCGCCCTCGACATGCCGGTCGCCGCCGCCTTCCGGGCCCTCGGACTGCCGGACGCCGGCCCGATCCCGCGCCGCCGCGCCGAGGACGCACCGGTCGAGGCGGACGTCCGGGTGATCCTGGAGCGGTTGGCCGATCCGAGCATCCCGGCCGAGGAGAAGCACCACATCCGGGACCTGCTTCGCTACCTGGCCCGCCGTCCGGTCCGCCGGGCCGTCTGACGCTCCTTGCCACGCCGGGCGGTCAGGGCACGGTGACGGTGAACGCGGCCGTCCGCACGACCCCGCCCACCTGGAAGTCGAGGAACATCCGGTAGCCGCCGGGCCCCGGCGCGGTCAGCCAGAACGTCACCGCATCCCCGTCCCGCCCGGTCTGCGGGTGCACGTGCAGGTAGCCGAGGTCTCCCTCCCTGAGGGCGACCAGGTGGCCGTGCGCCCCGAGGTAGGGCTCCAGCGGCGCGGCCGCGCCGTCGGCGCGTACCTGGAAGCGCAGCGGCACCGACTCACCCGCCTTCGGGCTGCCCGCGTAGCTGACGGTGAACCCGTCGACCGTCGTGGCGGTTGCCGGCGCCGGCAGCGGCCGGGGCGCGTAGCCGCCGGGCGCGGTGAGGTCCACGCCGAGGATCGTCGCGGTCTGCCGGCCGTCGTCGGCGACCACGGTGAAGTCGGCGTACGCCCGCCAGACGCCCGGCTGCGCGAGGGTCAACGGCACCGACCAGGTGCCGTCCGCCGCCATGGTCGGGTGCAGGTGCTGGTAGCCGGTGAGGTCCCGGCGGACCACGATCAGGTGCATCGGCCTGTCGTGCACCACGGCGAACCGGGTCACCGCCCGCCGCTGCTGGTCACGAATCTGGAAGCGCAGCTCACCGGCCCGGCCGACGGGGAACTCCACGGCCGACGGGGTGAGCGTGTAGCCGGCCGCGCTGACCGACAGGCCGGCCGCGTCGGCGGTGGTGCCCTGGTCGACGGTCGCGCCGCCGTGCGAGTGGGCGCCGGTGCCCGGCGCGTGGGTGTGGTCACCGGTCGCCGGGGCGGCGCCGACCGGGGTGGTCGGCGGCGGGTTCAGCCGGCCCAGACCGAAGCCGAGCAGTACGGCGAGCACCAGCCCGCCGACCACGAGCGCGAGCCGCACCGTGCTCCGGTCCGGCCCGGCGGTCGGCCTGGTGGACGGCTCAGGCAACGCCGCCGGCCAGCTCGTAGCCGGCCTCGTCGATGGCCGCCCGGACCCGCTCCACCGGCAGCGGCTCGGCGCTGGTGACGGTGGCGGTGCCGGCGGCCAGGTCGACCCGGACCTCCTCGACGCCGGACAGGACGGTGAGTTCCTCGGTGACCGCCTTGACGCAGTGTTCGCAGGTCATCCCGGTGATGGCGTACGTCTGCGTGACGGGTCGCTGCTCGGTCATGGGCCCACGGTACCGCCGGACGGGGTACCGATCCGCCCACCGTCGGCGACGGTGGTGCCGCTCCCAATCCGGCCGGCCCGGGAACTTTCGCCCGGTCCGGAACGACGGATCAGCCGGCGACGGCGAGCGCGAGCGGCAGCACGTCCGGGGCGCCGGCCCGGCGCAGCAGCCGGGCCACCATCGTCATCGTCCAGCCGGAGTCGACCAGGTCGTCGACGAGCAGCACCGGCCCATCCAGCCCGGCGAGGGCGTCGGCCAGGTCCTCCGGCACGGCGAAGGCGTCGTGCAGGGTGCGTACCCGCTGGGCGCTGTTGCCGCGCGGGCCGCCGGCCCCGGCCGCACCGGTCGGGACCACCCGCCCGAGCAGCGGCAGCCGCCCGACCGTGGCGATCCGCTCGGCGAGCGAGCCGACCAGCGCGGGGTGGGTGCGGGAGTCGATCGCCACCACGCCGACCGGGCGGCGCGGCCAGGGATCGTCACCGTGCGCCCACGCCTTCAGCACCTCGATCACGGCTGCCGTCACGTCGTCGGGCAGCGGGCCGTCCACCGCGTCCGGCCCGGCCAGGCCGCGCAGCCGCCCGCCCCAACCGAGGTCGGAGAGGCGGCCCACAGCCCGCCCGGGCAGCGCCTGCTCGCCGGGGGGAATCCGCCCCTTCAGCGGTACGCCCACCGCCTCCAGCCCGGTCGGCCAGAGCTTCTTCGGCGCGATCTGCACGCCGGGGCGGCCGAGGAAGGTCTGCGCGGCGGTGAGCGCGGCGGCGGAGACCTCCGCCCCGAAGAGCGGACCGGCGCAGCGGTCGCACCGGCCGCAGTCGTCCGCCCCGACGTCGTCCAGGCACTCCCGCAGGTAGCGCATCCGGCAGCCGGGCGTCGTCGCGTACTCCCGCATGGCCTGCTGCTCGGCGGTGCGCGCCTGGGCGACGCGGCGCAACCGGGCCTCGTCGTAGACCCAGGGTTCGCCGGTGGCGAGCCAGCCGCCGCGGACCCGGCGGACCGCGCCGTCCACGTCGAGCACCTTGAGCATCAGCTCCAGCCGGGCGCGGCGCAGGTCGACGATCGGTTCGAGGGCCTGGGTGGAGAGCGGCCGGTCGGTGTGCAGCGCGGCGAGCACCGCCCGGACCTGCTCCTCCGGCGGGAAGGCGAGGGAGGCGAAGTACCGCCAGATGGCGGCGTCCTCGACGCCGGGCAGCAGCAGCACCTCGGCGTGCTCGACGGCCCGGCCGGCCCGGCCGACCTGCTGGTAGTAGGCGATCGGCGAGGGCGGGGCGCCGAGGTGCACCACGAAGCCGAGGTCCGGCTTGTCGAAGCCCATGCCCAGGGCGGAGGTGGCGACCAGCGCCTTGATCTTGTTGTCCAGCAGGTCCTGCTCGGCGGCCCGGCGGTCCGCGTCCTCGGCCTGCCCGCTGTAGGAGGCCACCGACCAGCCACGCGAGCGCAGAAACTCGGCCGTCTCCGCCGCCGCCGCGACGGTGAGGGTGTAGATGATCCCCGAGCCGGGGAGCTGGTCCAGGTGGTCGGCGAGCCAGGCCAGCCGGTGGGCCGGGCTCGGCAGATCGAGTACGCCCAGCCGCAGCGACTCCCGGTCCAGCGCGCCCCGCAGCACCAGCGCGTCACCGAGCTGCTCGGCGACGTCCTGGGTGACCCGGGCGTTGGCGGTGGCGGTGGTGGCGAGCACCGGCGTCCGCTCCGGCAGGTTGCCGAGGAACGTCCGTAGCCGGCGGTAGTCCGGCCGGAAGTCGTGCCCCCAGTCGGAGACGCAGTGCGCCTCGTCCACCACGAGCAGGCCGGTGGTGGCGGCCAGCTTCGGCAGCACCGTGTCCCGGAAGTCCGGGTTGTTCAGCCGTTCCGGGCTGATCAGCAGGACGTCCACCGCGCCGGCGTGGATCTCGGCGGTGATCTCGTCCCACTCGTCGAGGTTGGCCGAGTTGATGGTGCGGGCCCGGATGCCGGCCCGCGCCGCCGACTCGACCTGGTTACGCATCAGCGCCAGCAGCGGCGAGACGATGACCGTCGGGCCGGCCTGGTCGGGGCGTGCGCGCAGCAGTGCGGTGGCGACGAAGTAGACCGCCGACTTGCCCCAACCGGTGCGCTGGACGCAGAGCACCCGCCGCCGGTCGACCACCAGCGCCTCGATGGCCCGCCACTGGTCCTCGCGGAGCCGGGCCTGCTCGCCGGCCAGCCGGCGCAGCACCGCCTCGGCCCGTTCCCGTACCGCCGCCCGATCGTCACCCATCCGGCATTTCTACCAGCTCCGGCGGACCCTTCCGTCGATCATGAAAGCCCGGTGGGGTCGACCTTGCCTGGCGGGGCGGCGGCGGGAGGCGCTGCGTCGGGCGGCAGGAAGACCAGGATGTCGCGGAGCGCATCGGTCACCGAGGGCGGTAGCGGGCACCGCGCCGCCAGCTCCTCCATCGACCCGTACGGCCCGCGCAGCCACCGGTCCATCGCGACCTGCCGCCGTTGCCCGTCGGTGAGTCCCGGCAAAGTCGCGAGGACCGGTTCGGTGACCGAATTGATGTCGACCAGCCCGCCGTCGTCGAACACCCTGGGCACGTCGGGTCGCCCGATGCAGAGCTGGTGGCGGGCCACCGGATGGTGGTGCAGCAGGTAGCGCGCCTGCTCGCGGCGCACCCGCCGCTCCGCCTCGTGGGCCCGCAGCCCGACTGGCCGTCCGGTGACCACTCCCCAGACCCGCGCGTTCAGCAGGATCACGTGCGCCGCGCCCACGAGCCAGCAGACGGCGATCAGGCCGAGCCCCAGGAACGCCTCCGAGGCGGGCGCCTCCGCCTCCGGGTCGCCCCGGCTCATCAGGTACACCAGCCACGACGCGGAGCCGAGGTATCCGGCGGTGGCCAGGCCGAGCCGCCAGCTTCGCCGCCGCACGGCGTACCCGAGGATGACCAGCCAGGTCGCACAGCCGAACGTCAGCAGCACCACAAGGGCCCCGACGACGGTCGCGGTGGTGCTCACCCAGGTGGGCAGCGGCTCCCGGAACCGGGCGGGGGCCGTAGCCGCCGGTGCCAGCAGCACCGGCGGCACGGTGG
>NZ_QGGF01000492.1 GCF_003857015.1 Micromonospora globispora
CGGCGCGGTCGCTCCGGCCGCCGTTCCGCTCGGCGGTACGGCGACACCGGGCTCGGCCCCGGTCCCGGTCAGCCGGCCGAACGCGGGCCCGTCCTCGCGGGGCACCGCGACGGCTCAGCTCGGCCGGATCGCCAACCGGCAGGGCACCACGTACACCGGAGCCTCGTTCGCGGCGCCGGTCGGCACGGTCAGCGGACGGCACCCGACCGGGACCCTGGTCCGCCGGCAGGGCTGAGGTCCGTGATGGACACGGTGCGTCGTCCGCGGCGGACACGCACCGTCGGGGCCGCGTCATACCGGTGACGCTGGTCCCACCGGCCGGGATGTGCGCAGGGGGCATGCATCCCGGCCGGTTCGCCGTACCCGTTCCTGTCAACGTCGCGGCGCGCCCCCGTCGCAGCACTAGCCGACCGGCCCTCGTGCCATTAGCGTCTAGGCATGGCACGGGGCTTTCCCGGGCCAGCCGGCCAGCCCGGATCTGCGACCTCGCGCACGGGGCCCGCATCCGACCCCGTGTCCACCGGGCACCGGACGAGGCGGAACACGGGTGGCCGGGTGCCCATCCGCGGAGCAGGCCTGTGACCACTCGCCGTACCCCCGCCGGTGCCGACCAGACCCCGGCCGCGACTGCCACGACCCGCCGCAGCACCCGGAGCCGCCGTACGGCGGCGGCCGCGGCCGCCGGCACCGAGGAGCCCCGACCAGCCGGCCAGGCCTTCGTCCTGGATACCTCGGTTCTCCTCTCCGATCCCGCGGCGTTCCACCGCTTCGCCGAGCACGAGGTGGTCCTGCCCCTCGTGGTCATCTCCGAGCTGGAGGGCAAGCGCCACCACCCCGAACTGGGTTGGTTCGCCCGGCAGTCGTTGCGCATGCTCGACGAACTCCGCGTGAAGCACGGCCGGCTGGACCGGCCGGTGCCCGCCAACGACCAGGGCGGGACGCTCCGGGTGGAGCTCAACCACACCGACGACGGGGTACTGCCGCCCGGCTTCCGCACCGAGTCGAACGACGCCCGGATCCTTTCCGTGGCGCTCAACCTCGCCGCCGAGGGTCGCGAGGTCACCCTGGTCAGCAAGGACATGCCGCTGCGGGTGAAGGCGGCCTCGGTCGGCCTTCGGGCGGACGAGTACCGGCACGGCCAGGCCAGCGATCCCACCTGGACCGGCATGGCCGAGCTGGAGCTGGGTGAGGAGGAGATCGCCCGGCTGTACGCGGGCGAGACGCTGGACCTGGACGCCGCCGCCGGCCTGCCCTGTCACACCGGGCTGGTGCTGCACTCCGCCCGCGGCTCGGCGCTTGGCCGGGTGCTGCCCGACAAGACCGTACGGCTGGTCCGCGGCGACCGGGAGGCGTTCGGCGTGCACGGCCGCTCGGCCGAGCAGCGGGTCGCGCTCGATCTGCTGTTGGACGAGTCGATCGGGATCGTCTCGATGGGCGGTCGGGCGGGCACCGGCAAGTCCGCCCTGGCCCTCTGCGCCGGGCTGGAGGCGGTGATGGAGCGCCGCCGGCACAAGAAGGTGATCGTTTTCCGGCCGCTGTACGCCGTCGGCGGTCAGGAGCTCGGCTACCTGCCCGGCTCGGAGTCGGAGAAGATGTCGCCCTGGGCCCAGGCCGTCTTCGACACCCTCGGTGCCGTGGTGCACGAGAACGTGCTGGAGGAGGTCACCTCCCGCGGAATCCTCGAGGTGCTGCCGCTGACCCACATCCGCGGGCGGAGCCTGCACGACGCCTTCGTCATCGTCGACGAGGCGCAGTCGCTGGAGCGGGGAGTGCTGCTGACCGTGCTCTCCCGGATCGGTCAGGGCTCGCGGGTGGTGCTCACCCACGACGTCGCCCAGCGGGACAACCTCCGGGTCGGGCGGCACGACGGGGTGACCGCGGTCATCGAGGCGCTGAAGGGTCATCCGCTCTTCGCGCACGTCACCCTCAGCCGTTCGGAGCGTTCGCCAATCGCCGCTATGGTCACGGATCTGTTGGAGGACATTCCGCTCTGACGCCCCGTCGGTGCCCGTTCTGTCCTTATTCATCCGCGTTCATCTTGTGGTGCAGATCACAGTTAGCGCCCTGCATTTCCCATCGGCCTCACTGTGCGCAATGGTGTCCAACGAGCGTCCACGCACCGGAAAGATCGTCAAGGATCGTTCGTCACAGGATGACGGAGATCGGCGAGCACCGGTTCGTCGGCTGCGACCACGGGGTCGGGGCGCTCGCGACGCCGACGCGGCCCCCGATGGCCACGCGTCGCGTCGTGTCCTTGCCCCCGACGAAGGGACCACTTCGTGAGTCGGCTGTGGAGCCGGTTCGGCGCCCGCACGGCCGCCGTCGCACTGCTCTCCGTGGGCGTTGCCGGCGGCTTCTATCTGGGCGAAGACCGACAAACCCAGCAAGAGGGCCTGACCGCGCAGGTCGGCCTGCAGGTCGACCAGGCGGAGTACGCGTACCAGCGCGACCGGCAGGCCGACCACCAGATGGACTCGGCCAAGCAGCGGGCCGCCGAGTACCAGGCGAAGCTGCGCGCCGCCGCGGCGGCGAAGGAGGCCGCCGAGCGGGCCCGCGAGGCCGAGGCCGCGGCGGCGTCCCGGAAGAAGGAGCGGGAAGCGGCGGACGCGGCGGCCAAGGAGGCGGCCAAGCCGTACGACGGCCCGATCCCGACCTCCTGCGAGGAGTACAGCGGCAACCGGCAGATCGGCTGCGCGCTGATGCTCCAGGAGGGCTTCGGCATCGATCAGTTCCCGTGCCTGGACAAGCTCTGGACCAGGGAGAGCGGCTGGAACCACAAGGCCTACAACGAGTCCTCCGGCGCGTACGGGATCCCGCAGGCGCTGCCCGGCAGCAAGATGGCGACGGTCGCCGACGACTGGAAGACCAACCCGGCCACCCAGATCAAGTGGGGCCTCGGCTACATCGAGGGCCGGTACGACGACCCGTGTGGTGCCTGGCAGCACTCGGAGAGCACCGGCTGGTACTGATTCGACAGTGACGACGGCGGGGTGTGTGGGCGTCCACACACCCCGCCGTCGTCGTCGTGCGGCGTGGCGCGAGGGACAAGTGGCGGTCGGCCACGATTGCTGATAGCTCTTGGTACGTGACCTGGCGCGGCGGCCCGACCGAGGGCGATCCCCACCGGTTCGGCACCGAGGCGTTCTACGCCTCGCTGGGCCGGGCCTTCGTCGCCATGTGTGCGGTGGTGCCGATCCTCTTCCTCATCGAGGCGCTCGACGTCGGGCTGCACGCCAACCTCGACCTCGCCGCCGGGATCATCCCGCACCGCCTCCAGGGGCTCGACGGGGTCTTCTTCTCGCCGTTCCTGCACGCCGACTTCAACCACCTGTACAGCAACAGCGTGCCGCTGATCCTGCTCGGCACGTTCGTGCTCGCCGCCGGCACCCGCCGGTTCCTCTGGTCGACGCTGATCATCATCCTGGTCAGCGGATTGGGCGTGTGGTTCACCGGCTCACCCAACTCGGTGGTGGTCGGTGCCAGCGGCGTCATCTTCGGCTATCTCGGCATCCTGCTCACCCGGGGCGTGGTGGAGCGGAGCTGGTGGAACGTCGCCGTCGTCCTGCTGGTCGGCCTGCTCTACGGCTGGCAGCTGCTCGGCATCCTCCCCACCGACGAGCGGATCTCCTGGCAGGGGCACCTGTTCGGGCTGCTCGGCGGGGTGGTCGCGGCGATCCTGTTCCGGCGCCGGAAGGCGGAGCTGACCACCCCACCGGCGTCGGACTCGACGATCACGCTGCCCTGACCCGTCCCCGGGCGTCCGACCCGTCCTGGGACGTGCTTGCCCGGGGCCACCGGCCCGCCTACCGTCGGCATCAGCACGCGTTGATCCGTGGCGAAAGTGACGGTAGGCCATGCGCGAGGTCGATGTCGCCGTGATCGGGGCCGGTCCGGCCGGGCTCTTCGCCGCGTACTACGCCGGGTTCCGCGGGCTCTCCGTCGCGGTCGTCGACGCGCTGCCCGAGCCGGGCGGCCAGGTCACCGCGATGTACCCGGAGAAGCTGATCCTCGACGTCGCCGGCTTCCCCGCGATCAAGGGGCGGGACCTGGTGGCGAACCTGGTCGCCCAGGCCGCGCCCTTCGGACCGGAGTACCTGCTCGGCACCCGGGCGGAAAAGCTCTCGTACGCCGACGGCCGGCCGGTGCTCGGCCTCGCCGGGGGCGAGGAGCTGCGCTGCGGGGCGGTGCTGGTCACCGGCGGGCTGGGCAGCTTCACGCCCCGGCCACTGCCGGTGGCGGACAGCTTCGTCGGCACCGGGATCGTCTACTTCGTACCGCAGCCGGCCGAGCTGGCCGGCCGGGACGTGCTGATCGTCGGTGGCGGCGACTCGGCCTTCGACTGGGCGGTGACGCTCCAGCCGCTCGCTCGGTCGGTGACCCTGGTGCATCGGCGGGAGAAGTTCCGGGCACACGCCTCGACCGTCGCCCGGGTGCACTCCCTGCCGGTCCGGGTGGTGGTCAACGCCGAGGTCACCCGCCTGTACGGCGAGGACGCGGTGACCGGCGCGGAGATCGCCGTCCGGGGTGGTGCGACCGAGACGCTCCCGGTGGACACCGTGATCGCCGCCCTCGGGTTCACCGCCGACCTCGGTCCGCTGGCCGGGTGGGGGCTGCGGCTGGACCGGCGGCACATCGTGGTGGACAGCGCCATGGCCACCAACCTGCCCAGGGTCTTCGCCGCCGGCGACATCACCGAATATCCGGGGAAGGTCCGACTGATCGCGACCGGCTTCGGCGAGGCGGCGACGGCGGTGAACAACGCGGCCGTGGCGATCGACCCGACGGCCCACCTGTTCCCGGGCCACTCCTCCGACGGAAGCTGATTCCGGATCAAGGGCCGCAGCGTAGCCGGATCGATATTCCTGACTGCCAGCGTGCACGTATGAATCGACCGGCCACCACCCCCGACGGCGCCCGCGCCACCCTCGCCTGGCTGGGCCATCCGGTCTCGGTGCTCGCCCTGGTCGTACTGCTGCTCAACGACCACCTGTTCAAAGCTCTCCACCCGGGCGTCCTGACGGGAAAGGCCAGCGACGTGGCCGGGTTGCTGGTCGCTCCGCCGCTGGTCGCCGTCTTCGCCACTCTGCTGGCGCCGCGGCTGCGTCCCGGCGTCGCCGCCACCACCGCCCTCTTCCTGGTCGCCGCCGGCTTCGTGCTGGTCAAGTCGAGTGGGTGGGCGGCGGCCGCCGCCTCGGCGGGGTGGAGCGCGGTCGGCGGCCCGTCTCTGGTGCGCGCCGACCGTACCGACCTGGTCGCCCTGCCGGCCCTGGGACTTGCCTGGTGGGCCTGGCGCCGAGCGCGGCGGGAGCCGATACGGCGGAGATCCGCGCGGCTGGTCCGCTTGCTGGTCGTCCTGCCGGTCGCCGTGCTCGGGGTGGCCGCCACCAGCGCCGCGCACTACCCGGAGGCGGGGCAGGCGGCGGCGGTGGACGGGCGACTCCTCGCCGGTCGGCCCGACGACCACACCGGGTATCAGCCGTCGGACGGGTGGTCGATCAGCGACGACGCCGGGGCCACCTGGCACGCGCCCGCGGCCGGCGACGAGATCTGGCTGAACTCCGCGCGCAACGCCGGTTATGCGCGGCGCACCTGCTCGGTCGCCACCCCGACCCTCTGCTACCGGGTGATGTCAGGGCGGCTCGGGGTCGAGCGGAGCGACGACGGCGGCCGGACCTGGCACGTGGCCTGGGAGGTGACCGAGAAGCAGCGGTACCTGCTCAGCCGTCGGTATCCGAACCTTGACCGCCGGGAGCTCACCTCCCGCAGCCTCGTCGTGCTGGACACGGCGGACGGGCGGCATGCGGTCCTGGTGGCGAACGGGCGCGACGGCTTCGCCCTCCGCCGTCCGGACGGTACGTGGGAGCGGATCGGTTTCGCCGGTGACGACGTCGGTTACGTGCCGGACGAGGCAGCGTTACCGCTCGAGCACGCCTCCCCCATGGGTCGGGCAAGTGACGTGGTGCGGGTGCTCGCTCTGCTGCTCGCGCTCGGCAGCCTGATCCTGGTCGTGGCCGGCGGTCGGGCGACGGTGGCTGCCGGGGTCGGTTTCTGGTCGCCGGTCTGCGCCGGTCTGGTCCTGGCAGCGGCGGGTCTGCCCTTGGCCGTGGCCTGGCTGACCATCGACGGGAACGGGGCTTTCTTGATGACGGCGTTCGGGCTGCTGCCGCTCACTCTGGTGGCGCTGCTCTTCGTTCTGGTGCCGCTCGCGGGCCGGCCCTCCCGTCGCTGGTTGGTCGAGATGCTGTCGGCCACCGCGCTCGGCGTGGTGCTGCCCGGCCTGCCGCTGGTCGGTTGGCTCTACGGGCGTCCGGTCTACCCCTGGGTCGCCATTCCCCTCGCCCTGGCCGCCACGGTCCCGGGGCTGGTGTTGGCCTGGCGGTCCGGACGCCTGGTGAGGCCGCCGGTTCGGCGGGAGCCGCCCTACCCGCCGTTCCGGGGCGGGTACCCGCCGGACCCGCCGTGGCCCGCGCCGAACTACCCGACCGGCTGAGGGGCCGGGCTCCGGGCTGGGCCGTCAGGGTTCGCGGGGGAGGCCGATCAGGTCGGCCATCAGGGCGGTCTGGTGGTCGAAGTACTCGTCGCGGTGCGGCAGCGCCCGATTGATCCGGCCGAACAGCTCGAAGCTGATCAGCCCGAAGAGCTGGGTCCAGCCGGCCATGCCGCGCGCCAGCAGCGCCTCGGGGAGACCGGGGACGAGGCCGGCGGCCAACTCGGCCAGGTCGGCGCGGACCGGTTCGGGCACCTCCTCGTCGGGCGGGGTGAGCCGGCCGCTGGTGACTCCGTCGCGCAGGATGCCGACCAGCACGAGCGGGGGGCGCTGGGCCGGCTCGATGGTGTCGTCGGGGGCGGCGTACCCGGGCACCGGGCTGCCGTAGAGCAGGGCGTACTCGGCGGGGTGGGCGAGCGCCCAGGACCGGGCGGCGCGGCACACCGCGTGCCAGCGGCCGCGCAGGTCGTCCCGGTCGCAGGACCTGTCGGCCGCCTCCACCGCGTCGCCGAGCGCCTCGTACGCCTCGAGGATGAGGGCGGTGAGCAGGTCGTCCCGGCTGGGGAAGTAGCGGTAGATCGCCGACGAGACCATGCCCATGTCCCGGGCGACCGCCCGCAGCGACAGGTTGGCGCCGTCGGTGGCCAGGTGGCGACGGGCCACCGCCTTGATCTCGTCGATCATGCCGGCCCGGACCCGGGCGCGAATCGAGTGAGCGACCATGCCGTCACTCTGCCATGAATGAGAGCGCCAATCAAAACCGAGAGCACCGCTCTTGACGCGCCCAGGCGCGGGCTGTCATGCTGGTCCCGTCGTTGCGAGAGCACTGCTCTCGGATCAGATCCCCGCTTCGGAAGGTGACCTCCCCATGGCTCTCCACGTGATCGTCGGTGCCGGACCCGTCGGCTCCGCCATCGCCCGGCTCCTCGCCGAGGGCGGCGAGCGGGTGCGGGTGGTGACCCGCCGGGGCACCGGCCCCGAGCACCCGGCCATCGAGCGGGTCGCCGCCGACGCCGCCGACACCGACCGGCTGGCCGCGCTGGCCGAGGGCGCCACCGCCCTCTACAACTGCGCCAACCCGGCCTACCACCGGTGGCCGACCGACTGGCCGCCACTGGCTGCGGCGCTGCTCACCGCCGCCGAGCGCAGCGGCGCGGTGCTCGCCACCGTCGGCAACCTCTACGGGTACGGCCCGGTCGACGCCCCGATGACCGAGGCGACCCCGCTCGCCTCCACCGGCACCAAGGGCCGGGTACGCAACCGGATGTGGGCCGACGCGCTCGCCGCCCACCGCGCCGGGCGAGCCCGGATCACCGAGGTGCGCGGCTCCGACTACCTCGGCGCCGACGCCAACTCGCTGGGCAGCATGGTGCTGCCGCGGGTGATGGCCGGCCGGCGGGTGGTCGTACCGGTCGACCTGGACGCGCCGCACACCTTCACCTACGTCGGGGACGTGGCCCGTACCCTCGTCGCGGCCGCCGCCGACGAGCGGGCCTGGGGGCGGCCCTGGCACGTGCCGAGCCCCCCGGCCGTTTCCGTGCAGGCGCTGGCGGCCCGGGCGGCGGCGCTGGCCGGCGCGCCCGCGCCGAAGCTGACCCGGCTGCCGTACCGGGCGCTCTGGCTCGGCGGGTTGATCAATCCGATGGCCCGGGAGTTGCGGGAGACCGCCTACCAGTTCGACCGGCCGTTCCTGATGGACTCGACGGCGGCCCAGGAGACCTTCGGCATCACCCCGACGTCGCTCGACGAGGTGCTGGCCGAGAGCGTCGCGGGACTGCGCCCCACCGTGGCGGCACGGTGACCGGAGCCCCGGCGGCCGGGGCTCGTGCTCACCGCCGAGTGGACGGGCCGAGCGCGGCGACGAGGACCGCGACCATGGTCAGCGCCGCGCCGAGCAGGGTCGTGGGGCCGGGATGCGAGGCCGCCGTCGGTAGGACCAGGTCCAGCAGGACGGCCCCGACGATCTGCCCGGCGATGGTGGCCAGGCCGAGCAGCAGCACGCCGGTGAAGCGGACGATGGCGGCGGCGAGCGCGATGAAGACGATGCCGATCGCGCCGCCCAGGTAGAGCCACGGCTCGGTCGGCAGGCCGCCGGCTGGGCGGCCGCGCACCGCCACCTCGACCGCGAAGGTGGCCAGCAGCGCCACCGTGCCGACCGCGAAGTTCACCAGGGTGGCGGCCAGCGCACTGCCCGACGCCGCCCGGACCCGGCCGTTCACCGCCTGCTGCCACGCGATGGTGACGCCGGCGAGCAGCGGTAGCAGGGCCAACACCAGGGCGCCCGGGTCGCCCAGCCGGTCGCCGACCGCGAGCAGCACCGCCACGACGGTGAGCACCGCGCCGACCAGCCGGTTCGGGGTGACCGGCTGCCGCCCGCCCGGCCCGACGCCGGCCCGGTCGACCAGCAGGCTGCTGCCGGACTGCCCGGCGACCACCGCCACGGTGAACACGGCGACGCCGAGCGTGCCGATGGTCAGGCCCTGGGTGGCCACCAGGAACGCCCCGCAGACGCCGCCGAGGCACTGCCAAGGGCGCAGCGATCCGTCCGCCAGCGCCCCCCGGAGCGCGACCAGCCCCCGCCGGAAGCCCGGGGTCGCGGGGACCAGCACCAGGAGCAGCAGCAGGCCAAGGCCGAACGAGACCACCGCGGCGGCGATCCCGTCGGCCAGTCGTACGCCGAGTTCGCCGTTGATCCGGGACTGGACGGCCACCGCGACCCCGGAGGCGGTGGCCAGCCCAACGCCGGCGATCCGCCGCCCGGTCGGCAGCGTGGGGGGTGCCGCCGTCCCGGCGGCACTCACTCCTGCTCGGCCAGCGGCCGGCCGTCGAAGTCGACGGCCGAGTAGAGGGCGAGCTTCTCCAGCCGGTGGTACGAGTCGATCACCCGGATGGTGCCGCTCTTCGAGCGCATCACGATCGACTGGGTGTACGCCCCACCGGCCCGGTAGCGCACGCCGCGCAGCAGGTCGCCCGAGGTGACCCCGGTGGCCACGAAGAAGCAGTTGTCCCCGGTGACCAGGTCGTCGGTGAACAGCACCCGGTCCAGGTCGTGCCCGGCGGCGAGCGCCTTCTCCCGCTCCTCGGCGTCCCGCGGCCAGAGCTTGGCCTGCATCATGCCGCCCATGCACTTCAGCGCGCAGGCGGCGGTGATCCCCTCCGGGGTGCCGCCGATGCCCATCAGCACGTCGACGTCGGACTCGCCGCGGGCGGCCGCGATCGCGCCGGCGATGTCGCCGTCCGAGATGAACCGGATGCCCGCCCCGGCCCGCCGGATCTGCTTGACCAGGTCGTCGTGGCGGGACCGGTCCAGGACGCAGACCGTCACCTCGGAGACGTCCGTGCCCTTGACCTTGGCGATCCGGCGCAGGTTCTCGCCCACCCCGGCGTTGATGTCCACCACGTCGGCGTACATCGGGCCGACGGCGAGCTTCTCCATGTAGAAGACGGCGCTGGGGTCGAACATCGCGCCGCGCTCGGCCACCGCCAGCACGGCAAGGGCGTTCGGCATGCCCTTGCTCATCAGCGTGGTGCCGTCGATCGGGTCGACCGCCACATCCACCTCGGGACCGGTGCCGTCACCGACCTCCTCGCCGTTGAACAGCATCGGGGCGTTGTCCTTCTCGCCCTCGCCGATCACCACCACGCCCCGCATCGGGATCGAGTTGATCAGCTTGCGCATGGCGTCGACGGCTGCCCCGTCGCCGCCCTCCTTGTCGCCCCGGCCGACCCACCGGCCGGCGGCCATCGCCGCGGCCTCGGTGACCCGGACCAGATCGAGGGCAAGGTTACGGTCGAGATCCTGGGGGACCCGCGTCCTGGTGTTCGTCATGACGGCTTCCTCCTCGCGACGGTGCGGGGTGGACCGGCAGAATGCGGACGTCGCCACTGCCGGCTTTGTCGCTGATCCTCACACGATCGCCAACCTAACGTTGGGTCGGGGCGGGGATGACGCCGTTCCCGCCAGGCGGGCGGCCCGTACGAGTGGCATATCCCACCCATCCGCCGCCGGATGGCACCGCCCCGGACCCCGCCCGCCGCCCGCCCCGATGGTGGCCCGGTCATCGCCGAACGACCGGCTGCGAGAATGGGCGGGTGGAACCCGCGCAGCCAGCCGACCG
>NZ_QGGF01000191.1 GCF_003857015.1 Micromonospora globispora
GAGTTCAGCTGGCCCGCCGCCGTCGCCGGCTTCCTCCGCGCGCACGGCATCGAGGCCGGTCACGCGCAGTCCGACGCCTCCGCCGCCTCCTGACCCGCCCCCTTTGCTCTGCTACAGCCCACGCACCACTCGTCGCCGTCCGGTGTTGCCTCCGCTGCAGCAGAGCAAGGGCGACCGGCGACCCTTGCGCCCCGGGACGCGTCCCGGCGGCCGACCCGCTCGCCGGCTTCCCGGGCACCCCGGCACGGTTCGATCACGGCACCGCATAAGGTGCAGGCATGGCGCGACCTGACGGGCGGCGGCCCGACCAACTCCGACCGGTGACCCTGACCCGGGGCTGGAGCACCCACCCGGAGGGCTCGGTGCTCGTCGAGTTCGGCGCGACGCGGGTGCTCTGCACCGCCAGCGTCACCGAGGGGGTGCCCCGTTGGCGTAAGGGCTCCGGGCTCGGCTGGGTGACCGCCGAGTACGCGATGCTGCCCCGCGCCACGAACACTCGCTCGGACCGGGAAAGCGTGAAGGGGAAGATCGGCGGGCGTACCCACGAGATCTCCCGGCTGATCGGCCGGAGCCTGCGGGCGTGCATCGACCTCAAGGCGCTCGGTGAGAACTCGGTCGTGCTCGACTGCGACGTGCTGCAGGCCGACGGTGGCACCCGCACCGCCGCGATCACCGGCGCGTACGTGGCGCTGTACGACGCGGTCGGCTGGCTGGCCGAGCGCAAGGCGCTGGCCGGCAAGCCGGAGAAGGTGATGCACCGCTCGGTGGCCGCGGTCAGCGTGGGCATCATCGGCGGTGAGCCGCGGCTGGACCTCTGCTACGAGGAGGACGTGGCCGCCGAGGTGGACATGAACGTGGTCTGCACCGGCACCGGCGACTTCGTCGAGGTGCAGGGGACGGGCGAGGCCGGCATCTTCGCCCGCGATCAGCTCGACGCCATGCTCGACCTGGGCGTGCTGGGCTGCCTGGAACTGGCCGACGCACAGCGGAAGGCACTTGCCTCATGAACAAGGTCCTGCTCGCCACCCGGAACCGGAAGAAGCTCGTCGAGCTGCAGCGGATCCTCGACGGTGCGCTTGGCGCGCACCGGATCGCCCTGCTCGGCCTCGACGACGTCGAGGAGTATCCGGAGCTGCCGGAAACCGGCCTGACCTTCGGCGAGAACGCGCTGATCAAGGCCCGGGAGGGCGCCCGGCGGACCGGCCTGCCGACCATCGCGGACGACTCCGGGCTGGCCGTGGACGCGCTCAACGGCATGCCGGGCGTGTTCAGCGCCCGCTGGGCTGGCCGGCACGGCAACGACCAGGCGAACCTTCAGCTGGTGTTGGACCAGATCGCCGACCTGCCGGACGAGCACCGGGGCGCCTCCTTCGTCTGCACGGTGGCGCTGGTGCTGCCCAGCGGCAAGGAGCACCTGGTTGACGGCCGCCAGTCCGGCCGGCTGCTACGCGCCCCGCGCGGTCAGGGCGGCTTCGGCTACGACCCGATCTTCCTCGGCGACGGGCAGGAACTGACCAACGCCGAGCTGACGCCCGAGGAGAAGGACGCGGTCAGCCACCGCGGCAAGGCGCTGCGCGAGCTGGCCAAGCTGGTCGCCAAGGTCCTCCCGCCCACCCCCTGACCACAGCCGTACCCGCACTTTTACGGGAAGAGTGGCCATCCGACGCCGGATGACCACTCTTTCCGTGAATCTGCGCCCCTGAGAGGGGGGCGCCCAGCGGTCAGGCCAGGGGGCCGACCTCGCGTTCGATGGCGGCGCGCAGGTCCGGGCCGGCCAGGACCGCCCGGGCGGCCTCCATGACCGGGGCGAGGAAGACGTCCGGACCGGGCTCACCGGCGACCCCGCCGAGCGCCGCCACCGCGGCCCGGCCGGCCGGGGACGGCGCAAGTGGGGCGCGGAGCTGAAGCCCGCGGACGGCCGCCAGCAGCTCCACCGCGAGCACGCTGGTCAGGTTGTCCAGCACGGTCCGCAGCTTCTTGGTCGCCGCCCAGCCCATCGAGACGTGGTCCTCCTGCATGCCGCTGGTGGGCAGCGAGTCCACCGAGGCGGGGGCGGCCAGCCGGCGGTTCTCGGCGACGATCCCGGCCGCGGTGTACTGGGCGATCATCAGGCCCGAGTTGACCCCGGCGTCGGGGGAGAGGAACGCCGGCAGTTCCCGGTTGCGGGCGACGTCGAGCAGCCGGTCGACCCGGCGTTCGGCGATCGCGCCCACCTCGGCGGCGGCGATGGCCAGGAAGTCGGCGGCGAAGCCGAGCGGCGCGCCGTGGAAGTTGCCGGTCGACTCGACCCGGCCGTCCGGCAGCACCACCGGGTTGTCCACCACGGACCGCAGCTCGCGGGCGGACACCGTCTCGACGAAGTCGAGGGTGTCCCGGGCCGCGCCGGCCACCTGCGGCGCGCACCGCATCGAGTACGCGTCCTGCACCGCGTGCGCCAGGTCGTCGCGGTGCGAGTCCATCACCTGCGAGTTCTGCAGCAGCCGGTGGATGTTCGCCGCGGACGCGGCCTGCCCGGGGTGCGGCCGGATGGCGTGCAGCTCGGGCAGGAACGGCCGTTCCGAGCCGAGCATCGCCTCGATGGCCAGGGCGGCGGTCACGTCGGCCATGGCGAACAGGTGCTGGGCGTCGTGGATCGCCAGCAGCAGCATGCCGAGCATGCCGTCGGTGCCGTTGATCAGCGCCAGCCCCTCCTTGGCGGCGAGCTCGATCGGCTTCAGACCGACCCGGTGCAGCGCATCGGCGGCGGGAATCCGGTCGCCGGTCGGGCCGAGCACCCAGCCCTCGCCGAGCAGCACCAGCGCGCAGTGGGCCAGCGGTGCCAGGTCGCCGGAGGCGCCGAGCGAGCCGTGCTCCGGCACCCACGGGGTGATCTCGTGGTTGAGCAGGTCGATCAGGGCCTCGGCGACCAGCGGGCGGACGCCGGAGCGGCCGAGCGCGAGGGAGCGGACCCGCAGCAGCATCATCGCCCGGACCACCTCCCGGGGCATCGGCGCGCCCACTCCGGCGGCGTGCGAGCGGATCAGCGCGTGCTGCAGTTCGGCCCGCCGCTCGGGCGCGACGAACGTGTTGGCGAGCGCCCCGAATCCGGTGGAGACGCCGTAGACGGGCCGGCCGGCCGCCTCGATGCCGTCCACGATGGACCGACTGGTCGCCATCGCCTCCACGGCGGCGGGGTCGAGGACGACCTTGGCGGTGCCGCGGGCCACGGCGAGCACGTCGGCGGCGGAGATTCCGGTGGGCTGGATGACTACGGTCGACATTGCGGCACTCCGTTGTGCAGAACCTGGCGGATCAGTGGCACACCCGGCCGGTAGGCCAGGTGCAGGTGGGACGGGGCGTCGAGGATCATCAGGTCGGCCGGGGCGCCGGGGCGCAGCCGCCCGATGTCGTCGCGGCGCAGCGCCGCGGCACCGCCGGCGGTCGCGGCCCAGACCGCCTCCGCCGGGGTCATCCGCATCTCGCGTACGGCGAGCGCGAGGCAGAACGGCATCGACGACGTGTACGACGACCCGGGGTTGCAGTCGGTCGCCAACGCCACGGTCACGCCGGCGTCGAGCAGTCGACGGGCGTCCGGGTACGGCGACCGGGTGGAGAACTCCGCGCCGGGCAGCAGCGTGGCCACGGTGGCCGTGCCCCCGTCCTCCGTCGCGGTCGAGGCCAGCGCCTCGATGTCGGCGTCGGTCAGGTGGGTGCAGTGGTCGACGCTGGCCGCGCCCAGCTCCACCCCGAGTTGCACGCCCGGCCCGGGGCCGAGCTGGTTGGCGTGCAGCCGCACGCCCAGCCCGACGGCCTGGCCGCAGGCGAGGATCGCCCGGGCGTGGTCCACGTCGAAGGCGCCCCGCTCGCAGAACACGTCGATCCAGCGGGCGTACGGGGCGGCGGCGGCCAGCATCGGCCCGCAGACCATCCCGACGTAGTCGTCGGGGCGGTCGGCGTACTCGGCCGGGACGACGTGCGCGCCGAGGAAGGTGGTTTCCTCGGTGAACTCGGTGGCGATCCGCAGCGAGCGGGCCTCGTCGGCGACGGTGAGGCCGTACCCGCTCTTGATCTCGATGGTGGTGGTGCCCTGCCGCATGGCCTCGACGCGGAGCCGGCGCACGGTGGCCCGCAGCTCGTCGTCGGAGGCGGCCCGGGTCGCGCCGACCGTGGTGCGGATGCCGCCCCCGGTGTACGGCTGCCCGGACATCCGGGCCGCGAACTCGGCGGCCCGGTCCCCGGCGAAGACCAGGTGGGCGTGGCTGTCCACGAAGCCGGGGAGCACCGCCGCCCCCTCGGCGTCGATCCGCCGGTCGGCGGCCGGGGCGTACCGGGTCGGACCGATCCAGGCCACCCGACCCGCCTCGACCAGCACGGCGGCGTGGTGGCGGATGCCCAGCGGGCCGCCCTCGCCCTCACCGGCGACGTTGGTGACCAGCTCCCCGATGTTGTCCACCAGGAGGCTGCCGGTCATGCCGTCACCTCCTCGATGGCGTCGCGCAGCTCGGTCGGCACGTCGACGGTGAGGTGCCGGCCCTCGGCCACCACCACCCGGCCGTCGACCACGACGTGGCTGACATCCGCCGCGGTGGCCGCGAAGAACGCCCCGACCGGGGGCACGCCGGCGGTACGGGCGCTGTCCAGCCGTACGGTGACCAGGTCGGCCCGGTCGCCCACGGCCAGCCGGCCGGCGTCCCCCCAGCCGAGCGCGGCGTGCCCGGCCACCGTGGCGGCGGTGACCAGCTCGGCGGCGGCGAAGTGTCCACGGCGGCGGGTGCGCAGCCGCTCGTCCAGTTCGACCGCCCGGGCCTCCTCGAAGAGGTCGACCACGGCGTGGCTGTCGCTGCCGAGGCTGAGCGGGCTGCCCGCCTCGGCCATCCGGCGGGCCGGCCCGATCCCGTCGGCCAGGTCCCGCTCGGTGGTGGGGCAGAGGCAGATGCCGGTCCGGCTCTCCCCGAGCAGCGCCAGGTCGGCCCTGGTCGGGTGGGTGGCGTGCACGGCGGTGGTGTGCGGGCCCAGCACCCCGTGCTCGGCCAGCAGCCGGGTCGGGGTGCAGCCGTGCACTGCCCGGCAGGAGTCGTTCTCGGCGGGCTGCTCCGACAGGTGCACGTGCAGCGGCAGCCCGCTGCGGTCCGCCCAACCGGCCACGGTGGCGAGCTGTTCCGCCGGCACCGCCCGGACAGAGTGGATCGCCGCGCCGACCCGCGCCTGGTCGTTGTGCGGGGTGAAGCCGCTGACCCGTTCCGCCCAGCGCAGGGCATCCCCGTCGCTGAACCGCCGCTGCGGCCCGACCAGCGGCGCACCGTCCACGCTGGCGGTCAGGTAGGCGGTGTCCAGCAGGGTGAGCCGGATGCCGGCGTGCGCGGCGGCCTCCACCAGCGCGGCGGACATCGCGTTCGGGTCGGCGTACGGCTTGCCGTCGGGACCGTGGTGCAGGTAATGGAACTCGCCCACGCAGGTGATCCCGGCGAGTGCCATCTCGGCGTACGCGGCCCGGGCCAGGGCCAGGTAGGAGTCCGGGTCGAGGCGCTGGGCGATGTCGTACATGCCCTCCCGCCAGGTCCAGAAGTCGCCCCGCCGGGCGTGGGTACGCCCGCGCAGCGCCCGGTGGAAGGCGTGCGAGTGGGCGTTGGCCAGCCCGGGCAGGGTGAGCCCGGGCAGCCGTACCGCGTCGCCGAGCACCTCCACCCCGGCTGGCGGTCGGCTCCCGGCGGTCAGCGGGGCGACGGCGGTGATCCGGCCGCCGTCGGTCTCGATCAGCACGTCGGGGGTGGGCTCGGCGTGGTCGGGCAGCCAGGCGTACTCGGCGAGCCAACGGGTCGCGGTCATGCTGTCAGCTTCCTTTGGAGCTGCCCCGTCCGTGCGGTCGCAGCGCCGGGAAGATCTCGCGTTCTTGACGGCCGCCGCGCCTGCCCCGTCCGCGCGGGCAGCTCCAAAGGACTCCATCGGTGGTATCGGTCGGCCGCGCTGGCGTCCGGCCGGCCGGAGCTTCGGTTCACCGGCATGCCAGCTCCTCGAGGACCCGGGCCAGGGCGGTCACGCCGGCGGCGCAGTCCGCGTCGGTGGCGGACTCGGCGGGGGAGTGCGACACCCCGGTCGGGTTGCGGACGAAGAGCATCGCGGTGGGCAGGTGCGCGGCGAGCACCCCCGCGTCGTGCCCGGCCCCGGTGGGCAGCACCGGCGCGTCCAGCAGTCGGGCCAGCCGGTCCGCCAGCCCGCCGTCGAACGCCACCAGCGGGGTGGCGGACTCCTCGGTCAGGGTGAGCTCCGTGCCGTCCCGCTTCGCCCGCTCGGCGGCCTTCACGTGCACCGCGTCGACCAGGCCGTGCAGGGTCTCCGGTTCGGCCGCCCGGGCGTCCAGCCAGCCGGTCACCCGCGACGGGATGGCGTTGGTGGCGTTCGGCTCGACCCGGACCCGGCCCACGGTGGCGTGCGCCCCGCGCAGCCGGGCCTCCTTGTTCGCCGCCAGCACGGTGAAGGCGTACGTGAGCATGGGGTCGCGGCGGTCGGCCATCCGGGTCGTACCGGCGTGGTTGCCCTCGCCGTGGAAGTCGAAGCGCCAGCGGCCGTGCGGCCAGATCGCGCTGGCCACCGCGACCGGCGCATCCTGCTCGACCAGCGCGCGGCCCTGCTCGACGTGCAGCTCCACGAAGGCCGCGAAGCGGCCGAGCAGGCCTGCGTCGGCGCCCGTCGGCCGGTCACCCAGCGCCTCGGCGAAGCTCACCCCGTCGGCGTCGCGCAGCTCCGCCGCCCGCTCCACCGACAGCGCCCCGCTGAGCAGCCGCGACCCCAGGCACGGTACGCCGAAGCGCGCCCCCTCCTCCTCGACGAACGCGCCGACCGCCACCGACCGGGACGGCGCGACGCCCGCGGCCCGCAGCTCGTCCACCGCGAGGAACGCGCTGACGATGCCGAGCGGCCCGTCGTACGCCCCGCCGTGCGGCACCGAGTCGAAGTGGCTGCCGGTGAGCACCGCCGCCCCGGCCTGCGGGTCACCCCACCAGGCGAAGAGGTTGCCGTTGCCGTCCCCGGTCACCGGCATGCCCCGGTGCTCGGCCTGCTCGCGGAACCAGTTCCGCAGCCACAGCTCCGGCTCGGTCAGCGCGTAGCGCAGGTAGCCGCCGCTGCGCTCGTCCCGACCGACCGGCGCGAGCTCGTCCCACAGTTTGCGGAACCGGGCGGCGAGGTCGGTCACGCCGGCCCCTCCGCCATCGGCACCCGGACGCCGGTGCGCTCGGCGACCTCCCGGGCGCGGTCGTAGCCCGCGTCCACGTGCCGGATGACGCCCATCGCCGGGTCGTTGGTGAGCACCCGCTCGATCTTCTGGCCGGCCAGGGCGCTGCCGTCGGCGACGCAGACCTGCCCGGCGTGGATGGAGCGGCCGATGCCCACGCCGCCGCCGTGGTGGATGGAGACCCAGGACGCCCCGCTGGCGGTGTTGACCAGGGCGTTGAGCAGCGGCCAGTCGGCGATCGCGTCGGAGCCGTCGGCCATCGCCTCGGTCTCCCGGTACGGGCTGGCCACGCTGCCACAGTCCAGGTGGTCGCGACCGATCACCACCGGCGCGGAGAGCTCGCCGGAGGCGACCATCTCGTTGAACCGCACCCCGGCCTTGTCCCGCTCGCCGTAGCCGAGCCAGCAGATCCGCGCCGGCAGGCCCTGGAAGGCGACCCGCTCGCCGGCCATCTTGATCCACCGGGCCAGCGACTCGTTCTCCGGGAACAGGTCCAGGATCGCCCGGTCGGTGGCCGCGATGTCGGCCGGGTCACCGGAGAGCGCCGCCCAGCGGAACGGGCCCTTCCCCTCGCAGAACAGCGGCCGGATGTACGCCGGCACGAAGCCGGGGAAGTCGAACGCCCGCTCGTACCCGCCGAGCTTCGCCTCGCCCCGGATCGAGTTGCCGTAGTCGAAGACCTCGGCGCCCGCGTCGAGGAAGCCGACCATCGCCTCGACGTGCTTCGCCATCGACGCCCGGGCCCGATCGGTGAACTCGGCCGGCTTCTTCGCCGCGTAGTCCCGGACGTCGGCCAGCTCCACCCCCTCCGGCACGTACGACAGCGGGTCGTGCGCGCTGGTCTGGTCGGTGACGATGTCGATCGCCACGCCCCGGCGCAGCAGCTCCGGGAAGACCGTGGCCGCGTTGCCGACCACGCCGACGCTCAGCGCCCGGCGCTCCTGCTTGGCGGCGAGCACCCGCTCGACCGCGTCGTCCAGCGAGTCGGCCACCTCGTCCAGGTACCGGTCGTGCACCCGGCGGTCCAGCCGGCTGCGGTCCACGTCCACGATCAGGCAGGCGCCGCCGTTCATGGTGACCGCGAGCGGCTGGGCGCCACCCATCCCGCCGCAGCCGGCGGTCAGGGTCAGCGTCCCGGCCAGGGTGCCGCCACCGAATTGCTGCCCGTCGCCGCGGGCGCCGGCGAGCTTGGCCGCCACGGCGGCGAACGTCTCGTACGTGCCCTGGAGGATGCCCTGGGTGCCGATGTAGATCCACGAGCCGGCGGTCATCTGCCCGTACATGGTCAGCCCGAGCTGCTCCAGCCGGCGGAACTCCGGCCAGGTGGCCCAGTCGCCGACCAGGTTCGAGTTGGCCAGCAGCACCCGCGGCGCCCACTCGTGGGTCCGCATGACGCCCACCGGGCGGCCGGACTGCACCAGCATCGTCTCGTCGTCGCGCAGGTCGGTCAGCGTCCGCACCAGTGCGTGGTAGGACGGCCAGTCCCGGGCGGCCTTGCCGGTGCCGCCGTAGACCACCAGGTCGTCGGGGCGCTCGGCCACCTCGGGGTCGAGGTTGTTCATCAGCATCCGCAGCGCGGCCTCCTGCGGCCACCCCCGGGCGGTTCGTTCGGTGCCGCGGGCGGCGCGGACGGGCTGGTGCATTTCGTACTCCTCTCAGCCGAGGAACAACTGGCGGCGGGCGGCGGACGACTCGAACGCCTCGAGCCGGGCCTGGGTGTCGGCCGGGGTGGCGTCGCAGATCGCCTGCAGCACCACCATGGCCAGGGTCATCGGGGCGGTGTGCAGGTCGAAGACGAGGTCGGTGCCGACGACGGCGGGCAGCACCACGTCGGCGTGCTCGGTGGCCGGGCTGACCGGTGAGTCGGTGATCGCCACGACCCGTAGCCCCGCGGCCCGGGCCTCGCGCAGGGCGTCCAGGGTCTCCCTGGGGTAGCGGGGCAGCACGAAGGCGAGCAGCGCGGTGGCCCCGGCGGCGGCGGCCTGTTCGAGGCGGTCGGTCAGCAGGCTGCCGCCGGCGTCGAGCACCCGCACGTCCGGGTGCACCTTGGCGGCGAAGAAGGCGAAGTACGCGGCCAGCGGCCCGGCGGCGCGCAGCCCGAGCACCGGCAGCGGGCGGCTGGCGGCCAGCAGCTTGCCGACCTCGGCGATCCGGTCCCGGTCGGCGAGCTGCCCGGCGAGCCGGTCGAGGTTGCCCATCTCGGCCCGGACGGCTCGCTGGAGCTCATTTCCGGCGTCGGCCGGGTCGGCGGCGTCGGTCGCGGTCAGCTCTCGCAGCCGGCGGCGCAGCGCGGGGTACCCGTCGTGCCCGAGCGCCATCGCGAACCGGGTCACCGACGGCTGGCTGACCCCGGCCAGCTCGGCGACCTCGGCCGCCGACAGGTACGCGGCAGCGCCGGCCTGCTGCACCAGGCAGTGCGCGATCCGCCGCTGCGTCGGGGTGAGCCGGACCCCGTGGAAGAGGTCCAGCACCCGGTCGGTCGGTGCCCCCACGGCACCGCTTTCATTCATGGCGCGACTCTATGCATGAAAACTTTCACAGCGCAACCCGCCCACCCGACCCGCACGCCGGCGGCGATCGTCCGCCCGGGTCCGACCGCGGGGTCGTGCGTACCGGCGGCGCGGGTGGCCGTCCTGTCGACCGACGTGACCGACGGCACCCGGACGAGCGCGCGATCACCTCGCGCAGCCCATGCTGCGCCGCTTCCCTCCACATCGGTACGTCCACTGTGCGCTGACCGACCGGCGGGCAGAGTGGCGGGCGCACTCTCTGTACTATCCGCACGGCGGGTGAGCAGAGGAGTGGGGCATGCAGCCGGAAGGTCCGTACAGGTTCACCGAGACGCTGGGGGAATGCCAGGTCGGCAGAGCCTGGGCGGCTCTCGACGGGCAGGACCGACCGGTGACCGTGGCGGTGCTGGAGGGCGCGGCGGCCGGCGACCAGCGCTGGCGCGAGGCGTTCGCCAACGCGGCCAACGTGCTGGCCCAGACCCCCGACAGCCACCGCTACGTCAACGCCGACTTCGCCGCCGCCGAGCCCTGGGTCGCGTACCCCTCCGAGGAGGGCGGCGCCGCCGCGCGCCTCTTCCAGACCCTCGGCATGAACTACCAGCCCACCGCCACCGCCGAGGTGCTGCCGCAGCCGCCGGTCGTGGTCGTACCGGCCCCGGCCGAGGGGGCCCGGCCCACGTCCGCCCCGCCGCAGCCCGTCTCCTCGCCGCCGCAACTGCCGTGGGCTCCGCAGCCCTGGGCGATGGCACCGCAGCCCGTCTCCCGCGCCCCGCTCTCCCCGGTCGCCGTTCCCGCGGCGCCCCCCCCGGCCCCGCTCGACAACTCCCGCGGCCGCCGCATCGCACCGCTGCAGCCGCCGGCCCGCAGCCGCACCTGCCTCT
>NZ_QGGF01000495.1 GCF_003857015.1 Micromonospora globispora
GCGTTGAGCAGGTCGGCCAGCGGCAGGTGCCAGGCGCCCACCCGGGCCCGGACGCCGTGCGGCGACCAGGCCCGGAAGCTGCGCTCCCGCTCGGCGTACCCGCCGTCGACGACGATCCGCTCGGGATCGGACCGGTCCGCGAACGCGCCGGTGAAGCAGGGGTGCACGCCGATATGGACGAACCGGCCGCCCGGGACGAGGACCCGGGCCGCCTCGGCGATCACCGCCGTGTAGTCGGGCAGGTCGGTGTGCGCGAGCACGCAGCTGACGGCGGGCACGGCCGCGTCGGACAGCGGTAGTGCGGTCGCGTCCGCCCGGGCCACCGGCAGCCGGGCTCGGGCGTGCCGGAGCTGCCCCGCCGACAGGTCGACACCCACCGGGTCCCAGCCCAGCCGGCGCAGCTCCGCGGCGTGCGCGCCGGTGCCGCAGCACAGGTCGAGGCAGCGCCCCGGACCGGTGCCGAGCAACCGCGCCAGGAGACCCTGGACACGTCGGCTGTAGTCGCTCGCGGTGTTCGTGACGTAGTCCTCGTACCAGTCGGCGATGGCGTCGTACGCGGCGGTCGTCATACCCGCACGCTAGGCGGCCGGGCGGCCCACCGCTGCCCCGTGCGCCGCGATGATCGGCTACGGTCACCGGCATGACCTGGGACGATCTGGACGCCCACCTGGACACGGTGCCCGGCACCGTGTCCGCGTACGTGGGGCGGCTAGGCGCGGGTCCGACCTGGACCCGGTTGCCCGACGCCACCCACTACGCGGCCAGCACCATGAAACTCGCCGTGCTCGTTGCGCTGCACCGCGCCGCCGAGGCGGGCCGTCTCGACCTGGACGCCCCGATCCCGGTGCGCAACGCGTTCGACTCCGCCCGGCCCGACGCGCCCCGCTTCGCCTGCGCCCAGCACTATGACAACGACGACGCGGTCTGGGACCGGGTCGGCGGCACGGCACCGCTGCGCTGGCTCGCCGAGCGGATGATCATCCGATCCAGCAACCTCGCCACCAACGTCGTGCTCGGTCAGGTCGGCCTGCCCGCGGTCGCCGAGGCGTGGCGGCTCGGCGGTGCCCGACACAGCGTCACCGGCCGGGGCATCGAGGACTTCGCCGCCCGGGACGCCGGCATCACCAACCTGGTCACCGCCGCCGACCTGGCCGCCCTGCTCGCCGCGGTGGCCGAGGGCGTGCAACGGCCCGGTCCGCTCGCCTCCCCGGAAAGCTGCGCCGCGATGCTGGACGTGCTGCTCGCCCAGGAACACCGGGAGGACTTGGCCGCGGGGCTGCCCGAGGGGACCCGGATCGCGCACAAGAACGGCTGGGTACGCGGGGTCCGGCACGGCGCCGGGGTGGTCTTCCCGGACGACGCCCCGCCGTACGCGATCGTCGTGTGCACCACCACCGACCTGGCCGACGGCGGCCCGAGCGGCGAGGGGGCCGACGACGACGCCTGCCGGCTGGTCGCCCGCATCTCGGCCCGGGTCTGGGAGGCCCGCCACAGCCTGGCCGGCTGAGCGCACCCGCCGGAGCAGGGGGCGCTCACTCCAACAGGTTGTCCCGCAGCGCGGCCACCAGCTCGTCGGTCACGCCCAGCCCGTCGCGCAGGTACGCCCCGAACGACCCGTGCACCCGGCGCACCTCGTCGTACGCGGCGTCCAGGTAGTCGGACCGGACCTCCAGCAGCGGCCGGGCGGTCGCCGGGTCGAGGTGCGGCTGCCGCCGGGTCATCGCGGCCAGCAGCACCTCGCGCAGGCTCTCGGTCAGCTCGTTGTGCCGCAGGTAGTCCGCCCGGATCGCGGCCTCGTCCACCCCGAGCGCGGTGAGCAGGACGACCGCCAGCCAGCCGGTGCGGTCCTTGCCGGCGGAGCAGTGGAACAGCAGCGGCAGGTTCCGCTCCTCCGTCGCGAGCCGTACCGCCGCTGCGAACCCGGCCCGGGCCGACTCCCCGGTGACGAACCACCGGTAGATGGCGGCCATCGCCGCCGGCATCCCCTCGCGGGCCAGCTCGTCGTACGCGGTCAGGTCGTGGCCGAGCAGCACCGCCGAGACGTACGTGAAGACCGGGTGGGCCGGGTCGTACACCGGCAGGTGCACCACCCGGGGCTCACCGACGAGCCGGTCCGGCGGGGCGACCTCTTGCTCCGAGGCGTGCCGCAGGTCGACCACGCACGCCGGGGCGAGCTTGCCCAGCACCGGCAGGTCCTCCTCGGTCAACCGGCCCAGAGCCGCGGTACGGATCAACCGGCCCGCCCGCACCCGCCGCCCGTCCGCGGCGAGCAGACCGCCGAGGTCACGCGCGTTCGGCGCGCCCACCAGTTCCCAGTCCCGCTCCGACATCCGGCCTCCCCTGTTCGCGCCCACCTGCATATAGGGTGCCCGACATGACGATCGCCGCGGTACGCACCCACCGGCTTTCCGCCCCCTTACACACCCCGTTCGTCACCGCGCTGCGCCGGACCACCACCGTGGACACCCTCGTCGTGGAGGTGGTCGACGACGACGGGCGGTCCGGTTTCGGCGAGGCGCCGCAGGTCTGGCAGGTGACCGGCGCGTCGATCGCCGGCGCCGAGGCCTGCGTGCGGGACGTGCTCGCCCCGGCGCTCGCGAGGCGGAACGCCGACGACCTGGTGACCCGCTGCGGTGAGGTGCAGCGGGCGGTGGCCGGCAACGAGTCCGCCAAGGCCGCCGTCGATGTCGCCCTGCACGACCTGGCCGCCCGGCGGCTCGGCGTACCGCTGGTCCGGCTGCTCGGCGGCACGGCCCTGCGGGTTCCGACGGACGTGACCCTCGCGGCTGGGGACGCGGTGGACCTGGCCGCGGCCGCGAAGCAGCGCCGGGCGGAGGGGTTCGGCGTGCTGAAGCTCAAGGTCGGCACCGACGCCGCCGGCGACCTGGACCGGGTACGCGCGGTCCGGTCCGCGGTCGGCCCGGGGGTGCGGATCCGGTTGGACGCCAACCAGGGCTGGACGCCGCGGGAGGCGGTCCGGGTCATCCGCGGCATCGAGGACGCCGGGCTGGACGTGGAGCTGGTGGAGCAGCCCGTCGCCCGGTGGGATCTGGACGGGTTGGCCTGGGTGAGCGACCGGGTGGACCTGCCGATCCTCGCCGACGAGTCGGTCTTCGGCGTCCGTGACCTGGTGGAGGTGATCCGCCGCCGGGCGGCCGACATGGTCAACGTCAAGCTGACCAAGTGCGGCGGGCTGCTCCCGGCCCGTACGCTGCTCGACCTGGCGGCCGCGCACGGCATCGGCACGATCGTGGGCTCCATGATGGAAAGCCAGGTCGGCGTGGGCGCCGCGGCCAGCCTCGTCGCCGCGTACGGGACCACCGCGGTGTCGGATCTCGACGCCGCCTGGTGGCTCGCCTGGTCGCCGGTGCACGGCGGAATTCGGTACGACGGCGCGACGGTCGTGCTCCCGGACGCCCCCGGCCTGGGCGTCAGCGCGGTGTCTGAAGCAAAGATGCAGACTCGTGGTTGATGATCGTAGGAACTTTTCATAGTGTCGCCGGAGACAGCCGCATGAGGTAGGGGTGGACGTGGAGCTGCAACCGGGCCGCGAGGCCGTCGTCCGGGTCCCGGTGGCGACCCTCTGGACCTCTCCCGAGGCGGTACGGCCCGTGGACCGCCCCGCCCTGGCCACCGACCCCGACGTGCCCGCCTGGATCGCCGGCATGGACCGCGACCAGCAGGTCGGCGACTGCGTGCTCAGCCAACTGCTGCTCGGCGAGCGGGTGCTGGTCACCGAGCTCCGGCCGGACGGCTGGGCGCAGGTGATCGCGGTCGAGCAGCCGGCACCGAAGCTGGACCCCCGCGGCTACCCCGGCTGGCTGCCCGCCGCACAGCTGACGGCCGCCCCGGCGGAACCCGGCTCGGGGACGCCGGCCGTCCTGGTCGTGGACGCCACCGTCACCGCCCTGCACGCCGCCCCGGGCGGTGCGCCGGTGCTGCCCGGGATCGTCCTCGGCACCCGCCTCACCGGCGCGGGACCGGCCGAGGACGGGTGGCAGCCGGTGTACGCCCCGGGCCGGCCCGACCCGCTCTGGGCGCCCGAGGCGAACCTGGTCCCGCTGCCCACCGAGCGGCCCGAGGCCAAGGAGGTCCTCGCCGTCGCCGACCGGCTCCGCGGCCTGGTCTACATCTGGGGTGGGCTCTCCAGCCACGGCATCGACTGCTCGGGCCTGGTCCACCTGGCCTGGCGCCGGTTCGGCGTGACCGTCCCCCGCGACGCCGACGACCAGGCCGCGACGACCACCCCGCTGGCGCCCGGCGACGAGCACCCCGGCGACCTCTACTTCTTCGCCCGGCCCGGCCGCCGGATCCACCACGTCGGCATCGTCAGCACCGAGCCGCACGGCGACGACCGGCGGATGCTGCACGCCTGCTACGTCCAGCGCCGGGTGGTGGAGGAACCGCCGTCCGCGGACCGGGTGGCCACCCTGGTCGGCGCGCACCGCCTCTGACCTCGTACGCGACAAGGGGCGCTCCCGACCACGGGAGCGCCCCTTTCGTCGACGTGCCGGTCAGTGACGGGCCTCGGCCAGCTCGCGGCGCCGGTCACGGGACGACTTGATCAGGCTGGCCGCGGTCGCCACGGCGAGGGTGCCGAGGATGACCAGGAGCGAGAGCCAGATCGGGATGTGCGGGGCCCACGCGACATGCTGGCCGCCGTTGATGAACGGCAGGGTGTTGTCGGCCAGGGCCTCCAGCACCAGCTTCACCCCGATGAAGCCGAGCACCACGGCCAGGCCGTAGCTCAGGTAGATCAGCCGGTCGAGCAGCCCACCAAGCAGGAAGTAGAGCTGCCGCAGGCCCATCAGCGCGAAGACGTTCGCGGTGAAGACCAGGTACGGCTCCTGGGTGATGCCGAAGATCGCCGGGATCGAGTCGAGGGCGAAGATCAGGTCGGTGGTGCCGATCGCGATCATCACGATCAGCATCGGGGTGAAGATCCGCCGGCCGTTCTCGCGGGTGGTCAGGTTGGCGCCGTCGTAGTTCTTCGACAGCGGCAACGCCTTGCGGCTCCACCGGATCAGCACATTCTCGCTGAACTCGTCCTCGTCCGGCTCACCCTGCCGCGCGAGGTTGATCGCCGTGTAGATCAGGAACGCCCCGAAGATGTAGAAGACCCAGGAGAACTGGGAGATCAGCGCGGCGCCCGCGGCGATGAAACCGCCCCGCATGACGAGCGCCAGCAGGATGCCCACGAGCAGCACCTTCTGCTGGTACCTCCGCGGCACGCCGAAGCGGGCCATGATGATCACGAAGACGAAGAGGTTGTCCACCGAGAGGCTGTACTCGGTGAGCCAGCCGGTGTAGAACTGCCCCGCCACGCTCGGCCCGTTGGTCAGCCACAGCCCGGCGCCGAAGAGCAGGGCCAATCCGACGTAGAAGCCGACCCAGAGGCTCGACTCGCGGACGCTGGGCTCGTGCGGGCGGCGACCGATGATGAAGAGGTCGATGAG
This sequence comes from Micromonospora globispora, assembly GCF_003857015.1. Taxonomy (GTDB): domain Bacteria; phylum Actinomycetota; class Actinomycetes; order Mycobacteriales; family Micromonosporaceae; genus Micromonospora; species Micromonospora globispora. The sequence goes on from NZ_QGGF01000495.1 coordinate 5,457, forward strand.
CAGGACCGCTGTCAGTGCGACGAGGGTCCCGGCCCACACCAATCCGGACACGTTCAATTCCATCCTCCGGCAGACACACAGCGTCGGGCACACCGTACGCCCAGTGAAGGGCCGGGGTGCGTCGACGCTGACTCTGGTGACTGTCGGAGGTCTCTTCCGCCACCGACCCGGGGAAGGGTCACTGACCGACGGAGCCGGGTCGTGCCGCCGGGGGGCCGGCGGTCGTCCGTGCTGACGACTCCATCGCGGGGGAATACTCCCCTCCTCGGGCGCCATTCTTCACCATCCAGGGGCATCGGCGCATCTCCGGGAGCCCGGATTGCCGAGCGGATCACTTTTCGGCGTGCCGAGAGGCACTCTCGCTAGGGCTTCCTAGGAGGCTAGGTGTGGTGGTCCGGGACCCGCACGCCCCGCGCCGGCGGCGGCGTGCGAGGCTTCCGGTCATGGTGCTTGAGGTCGCGCTGATCGACGTAACGCCGGGACACGAGGACGATTTCGCCGCCGCGTACGCGCAGGCGTACCCGATCATCATCGACACCCCGGGGTGCCGGTCGGCCCGGATGACCCGGGGCATCGAGTCCCCGACCCGGTTCGTGCTGCTGGTCGAGTGGGACTCCGTCGAGGCGCACGACGTCAACTTCCGGCAGTCCGAGCGCTTCCAGCAGTGGCGCGCCCTGATCGGCCCGCACTTCGCCGGTCCGCCGCTGGTCGAGCACTTCACCGACGTTCCGGCCTGAGCTGTCGTACCCCTCGGTTACCGTGCGCCGGACGCGCCGACCACCGGTCCCGACGGGCTCGGGGGCGCCGGGCCCGGTGACGGCGCGCCGATAACCCGTTGCGGCCCGCGGCCGCGCCCGGTTGGGTCTCGATCATGAGCGAACGGATCGCCCTGGTGACCGGCGTGAGCCGGCGGATCGGCATCGGCGCGGCCGTCGCCCGCGCCCTCGCGGCCGACGGCTGGCGACTGCTGCTGACCGGCCTGCCCGCGTACGACGACGCCCAGCCCTACGGCGGCGACCCGGACGGGGTGCCGGCGCTCCTCGCCGAGCTGGGCGGTGACACCGGCTACCTGCCCGCCGACCTGCTCGACCCGGCCGCACCGGCCGAACTGGTCGCCGAGGCGGTACGCCGGCACGGCCGCCTCGACGCGGTGGTGGCGGTGCACGCGCACAGTACGCACACCCCGCTGGGCACCCTGGACGCCGCCGAGATCGACCGCCACCTGCTGGTCAACGTGCGGGCGACGCTGCTGCTCGCCGAGGCGTTCGCCGCCGCCTTCGCCGTCGAGCGCGGCGGGCGGCTGGTCCTGTTCTCCAGCGGGCAGCGGCTCGGCCCGATGCCCGGCGAGCTGGCGTACGCGGTCAGCAAGGCCGCCGTGGAGAACCTCACCGTCCAGCTCTCCCCGCTGCTCATGCCGAAGGGCATCACGGTGAACTGCGTCAACCCCGGGCCCACCGACACCGGCTACGCCGACCCCGAACGACTCGCCGGGGTGGCGCGCCTCTTCCCCGGCGGCCGCTGGGGCACCCCGGAGGACGCCGCCCGCCTCGTGCGCTTCCTCTGCTCCGCCGACGCCGACTGGATCACCGGCCAGGTCATCGACTCCGAGGGCGGCTTCCAGCGCCACCGCTGAGTCACCCCTCGGCCGGCCCGACCAGCTCCGGGTCGTCGGTCGGCACGCGCGGCCCGGGCACCTCCGGCCAGCCGGCCCGCCGGGCCAACAGCGCCACCGTCTCCTCGGCCGGCAGCGCCGCCTCCAGCAGCCAGTCGACCATCCGCTCGTACCGGGCGATGTCCGGCTCGGACACCACGCGCAGGTCGGTGGTGAGCGTCTCCACCATCACCGTGCGCGGATCCGCCGGGTCGGGGAACGAGTAGTGGGAGAAGCCGGTCAGCGGGTGGATGCCGCCGTGCGGCGCCGCGTCCCGGGACAGCAGCCGGATGGTGATGTTCGGCCGGTCGGCGAGGGCCACCAGCTGCCGCAACTGCTCCCGCCACACGTCGAGCGGGGTGCCGACGGGGTCGCAGGCGCCCTCGTCGAGGAGCGCCGTGTAGCGGGGCGGGGTCGGGCCGGTGCAGCACCTCCTGCCGGACCGCCCGGGCCCGCACGTCGGCCGCCACGTCCACCTCGGCGCAGAGCAGCGCCCCGGCGGCCACCCGGAAGTGCGCGTACGCCGGGGTCTGGAGCAGACCCGGCACGACGGCCGGCTGGTACTCGACGATGCACGCGGCGCCCGCCTCCAGCTCGGCGTACGCCCGCTGCCGCTCCCCCATCTCGCCCAGCGACTTCGCCCAACCGCGGCCGGTCGCCGCGTCCCGGGCGATGACGATCAGCACCTCCCGCTGGTCGGGTTGCACCTGGTAGACGTCGAGCAGGTCCAGCACGTCGGCCAGATCCGGCCGGCTCTGACCCAGCTCGATGCGGGACAGCTTCGACGTGGACGCCCACCCGAGCCGGCCGCAGACCTGCTCCAAGGTGAGTGACGCCCGGCGGCGCAGCCGGCGGAGTTCCGCGCCGAGGCGCGCCCGCCGGACGACAGGACTTGCTGACAACGGCATCGCGGCCTCCCCACCGTCGGAGAGTACGCAGGACCGTCACTGACTGCAATAGCTTGCTCGCACAGAGCAATCGAAATGGTCGTCGCCCGGCTGGGATTCGTCACGGCCGGTCGGGCAGGCCGACGACCGCCCCGGTGAGTACGTCGTCCATCCCCGACCGGTCCGTCACTTCACGCCGGCGGCGTCCATCCCGCGCAGTTCCTTCTTCAGGTCGGCGACCTCGTCCCGGATCCGGGCCGCCAGCTCGAACTGCAGCTCCCGCGCGGCGGCCAGCATCTGGTCGTTGAGCTCCTGGATGAGGTTGGCCAGGTCCGCCCGGGCCATCCCCTCCCGGGAGGGGCCGGTGGCGGCGGCCGCCCGGCTGCGGCTGCGGGTCTCCTTGACCGGCGCCTTGCCCCGGGAGAGCTGCCGCGCCGCCCCGCCGACCCGGGTGTTGTCCGTGTCCTCGGCCTCGCGGTAGATGTCGTCGAGGATGTCGTGGATCTTCTTGCGCAGCGGTTCGGGGCTGATCCCGTGCGCCTCGTTGTGCGCGATCTGCTTCGCCCGGCGGCGGTTGGTCTCCTCGATCGCGTCCGCCATCGACGGGGTGATCTTGTCGGCGTACATGTGCACCTGACCGGAGACGTTCCGGGCGGCGCGGCCGATGGTCTGGATCAGCGACCGGCCGCTACGCAGGAAGCCTTCCTTGTCGGCGTCGAGGATCGCCACCAGGGACACCTCGGGCAGGTCGAGACCCTCCCGGAGCAGGTTGATGCCGACGAGCACGTCGTAGTCGCCCTTGCGCAGCTCGCGGAGCAGCTCGACCCGGCGCAGGGTGTCCACCTCGGAGTGCAGGTAGCGCACCCGGATGCCGTTTTCCAGGAGGTAGTCGGAGAGGTCCTCCGCCATCTTCTTGGTCAGCGTGGTGACCAGCACCCGCTCGTCGCGCTCCGTGCGCAGCTTGATCTCGTGCATCAGGTCGTCGATCTGCCCCTTCGTCGGCTTCACGATGACCTCGGGGTCGATCAGGCCCGTCGGGCGGATGACCTGCTCGACGAACTCGCCCTGGGCCTGCTCCAGCTCCCACGGGCCGGGGGTGGCCGACAGGAAGACCATCTGGCCGACCCGCTCCAGAAACTCGTCGAAGCGCAGCGGCCGGTTGTCGGCCGCGCTCGGCAGCCGGAAGCCGTGGTCGATCAGCATCCGCTTGCGGGACGCGTCGCCCTCGTACATGCCGCCGATCTGCGGGATCGTCACGTGCGACTCGTCGACAACGGTGAGGAAGTCGTCCGGGAAGTAGTCGAGCAGGCAGTGCGGCGGGCTGCCGGGGAGCCGGCCGTCGATGTGCATCGAGTAGTTCTCGATGCCGGAGCAGAAGCCGACCTGGCGCATCATCTCGATGTCGTAGGTGGTGCGCATCCGCAGCCGCTGCGCCTCCAACAGCTTGCCCTGCCGCTCCAGCTCCGCCAGCCGCTCCCCCAGCTCCGTCTCGATGTCGCGGATCGCCCGCTCCATCCGCTCGGGGCCGGCGGCGTAGTGCGTGGCCGGAAAGATCAGCAGGTGGTCGACCTCCCGGATCACGTCCCCGGTGAGCGGGTTGAGGTAGTACAACTTCTCCACCTCGTCGCCGAAGAGCTCGATCCGGACCGCCAGCTCCTCGTACGCCGGGATGATCTCCAGCGTGTCGCCGCGGACCCGGAAGGTGCCCCGCTGGAACGCCATGTCGTTGCGGGTGTACTGGATGTCGACCAGCCGGCGCAGCAGCTGATCCCGGTCGAGCTCCTGCCCGACGGCGACCCGCACAGCCCGCTCGAGGTATTCCTCCGGAGTGCCCAGGCCGTAGATCGCCGAGACCGTCGCCACCACGATCGTGTCGCGGCGGGTGAGCAGTGACATGGTGGCCTTGTGCCGCAGCCGCTCGACCTCCTCGTTGATCGAGGAGTCCTTCTCGATGTAGGTGTCGGTCTGCGGGATGTACGCCTCGGGCTGGTAGTAGTCGTAGTAGGAGACGAAATACTCCACCGCGTTGTGCGGGAGCAGCTCGCTGAACTCCTTCGCCAGCTGGGCGCAGAGGGTCTTGTTGGGCGCGAGCACCAGGGTCGGCCGCTGCAGCCGCTCGACCAGCCACGCCGTGGTGGCGCTCTTGCCGGTGCCGGTCGCGCCGAGCAGCACCGTGTTGCGGTCGCCGCGCCGGACCCGGCGCTCCAGGTCGTCGATGGCGGCCGGCTGGTCACCGGCCGGCTGGAACTCGCTGATGACCTCAAAGCGGCCGTCGAGCCGGGGAATGTCGAGCGCCATGACATCAACCGTACGCCCGGGGTCCGACAGTTCGGGCGCCACGCAGCGTCCGTGATCGGCTTCGATATTCCCATTGTGTGGCACATCTCACCCGACTAGGCTCGGATCGTAGGCCGCTCGCGGCGGCCGACCGGGCCGGTGGCCGCCCTTCCGGGGCCCGGCCGCCCCCGGCACCCGGGGTCGCAGCACCCGGC
>NZ_QGGF01000376.1 GCF_003857015.1 Micromonospora globispora
CTCGCCGTCCGCTGACCCGCCGGGCGCCTCACCCCCACCCGCGCAACCGGTTGGTCCGGTTTTGGGGGTGGATTGCCAGCGCGTTCATAGGGTCCTGACGGGGTTCCTTCAGGCACGGCCGTCACTGTCGGTGACGTCATCGCACCACCGACCAACTGGAGGACTGATGTCCCGCACGATCTCGAAGAAGCACCTGCTGGCCGGTCTGGCCGCCGCGGGCGTGCTCGGCGTGGGGATCGCCGCTCCCACGGTGGCGTTCGCCGACGACAACGCGACGCCGAAGCCGAGCACCAGCAGCAGCACCGACCAGGGGGGCACCGACCGGCAGCAGCAGCGGGCCGACCGGCAGGCCGCCTTCGCCGAGGAGTTGGCCAAGGAGCTGGGCGTCTCCACCGACAAGGTGACCGCCGCCCTGGAGAAGATCCGCGAACAGCACCAGGCCGACCGGCCGGACCGGCCCTCGACCGAGGACCGGCAGGCGGACCTGAAGCAGCGGCTGGACCAGGCGGTCAAGGACGGCAAGCTCACCCAGGAGCAGGCCGACGCGATCACCAAGGCGGCCGAGGCCGGCGTCCTTCCGGGCCCCGGCGGCCACGGCCAGCACGGCCCGGGCGGCATGGGCGACAAGTAATCCGATGGCCCCGCCGTCTCCGCGGCGGGGCCACCCACCCCCCGCAGGACCCCGCCGATCCGGCGGGGTCCTGCGCGTTCGATCCAGGTCGGGTCGATCAGCCGGCCGACGGCGGGGTGAAGACGCCGAACCGGTTCCCGGACGGGTCGACCAGGTGCGCCAAGCTCAGCCCGCTCGGCGTGGTGCGGAGCGGCACCACCACCTTGCCGCCGGCGGCCTCGGCCCGGCGGCAGGTCTCCGCCACGTCGGCCACCTCGGCGTAGAAGATCGCGTAGGTCGGCGAGGTGCCGTCGGTGCCCCGGATCGCGCCGCCGATCCCCTGCTCCCCGCCGGCGGTGGTCTGCCGGTACGACCCGCCCGGCGCGCCCTGCTCCTCGAAGGTCCAGCCGAACAAGTCGCCGTAGAACTTCTCGGCCTCCGCCGGGCGGTCGGAGCCGATCTCGAACCAGGTGATGGGCGTGGACATGGTGCCTCCCGTTCATCCCGCCGGCCGGTCGGCCGGCGTCTCAGGTAGCAGCCTCGACCCGGTCCGCGACACCGCCCTGTCGGTGTTTTCCGACCAACTCAGACCAGGCTCAACCGGCTGATCACCCGGTCGGGGATGTCCAGATCGGCGGGGTCCAGCTCCCGGGTCACCACCTCGGCCAGCGGATGCACCGAGCGGATCCGGTCGGTGCGGAAGCAGCGCAGCTCGTCGCGGAGCCGGCACCAGGCCAGCAGGTACCAGTGGCGGGAGTTGCCGAGGTAGCCGAGCGGCTCGACATCACGGGACGAATCCGCGCCGGAACGGTCGGCGTACCGCAGACGGAGCACCCGCCGGGCGGCGACCGGCGTGCCGCCCAGCCGGTGCAGCGCCACCGCCATCGCCACCGCCTCGCCGGCGGTCAGGTTGACCGGCGGCAGGGTGTGCGCGCGGTCGACCACGTAGCCGCCGGTGCGGCCCGGCTCGGCCCAGATCGGCACGCCCGAGGCCTGCAGGGCGGCGATGTCCCGCTCGATGGTCCGGGCGCTGACCTCGAAGCGCTGGGCCAGCCAGCGGGCGCTGCGCGGCCGCGGCGAGACGGCCCGCAGCTCCTCCACCAGGGCGTAGAGACGGTCGGTCCGGTTCACCCCCGGAAGCTAATCCGGGGGTACGACAGGCCTAGAGCGACAGGTAACGCTGCCGCTCGTACGGGGTGACCTCGCGGCGGTACTGCTCCCACTCGGCGCGCTTGTTGCGCAGGAAGAAGTCGAAGACGTGCTCGCCGAGCACCTCGGCGACCAGCTCCGAGCCGGCCATCACGTCGATCGCCTCGGCCAGGTTCTCCGGCAGCGCCTCGTAGCCCATCGCCCGGCGCTCGGCGCTGCTCAGCGACCAGACGTCGTCCTCCGCGCCCGGGGGCAGCTCGTACCCCTCCTCGATGCCCTTGAGGCCGGCGCCGAGCATGACCGCGAAGGCCAGGTACGGGTTGGTCGCCGCGTCCAGCGAGCGGACCTCCACCCGGGCCGAGTTCGGCTTGCCGTACGCCGGCACCCGGACCAGGGCGGACCGGTTGAGGTGACCCCAGCAGACGTACGCCGGGCTCTCCGTGATCCGGTCCGGCAGTGCCTGCGGGAAGAGCCGCTTGTACGAGTTGACCCACTGGTTGGTGACCGCGGTGTACTCCCGGGCGTGCATCAGCAGGCCCGCGATGAACGACTTCGCCACCTTGGAGAGCTTCATCGGGTCGCCCGCGTCGTGGAACGCGTTGCGCTCCCCCTCGAAGAGCGACAGGTGGGTGTGCATGCCGCTGCCCGGCTGGTCGGTGAAGGGCTTCGGCATGAAGCTGGCCTGCACGCCGGTGGAGAGCGCCACCTCCTTCACCACGTGCCGGAAGGTCATGATGTTGTCGGCGGTGGTCAGCGCGTCGGCGTAGCGCAGGTCGATCTCCTGCTGGCCGGGGGCCACCTCGTGGTGGCTGAACTCCACCGAGATGCCGATCCGCTCCAGGGCGAGCACCGCCTGGCGGCGGAAGTCCCGGGCGACGGCGTGGGTGGTGTGCTCGAAGTAGCCGCCGGTGTCCACCGGGACCGGCACCGAGCCGTCCTGCGGGCCGTTCTCCAGCAGGAAGAACTCGATCTCCGGGTGGGTGTAGAAGGTGAAGCCCTTCTCGGCCGCCTTGGAGAGCGCCCGGCGCAGCACGTGCCGCGGGTCGGCCCAGGACGGGCCGCCGTCGGGGAGCAGGATGTCGCAGAACATCCGGGCGCTCTCGCCGCTGACCCCGCCCTCGAACGGGAAGACCTGGAACGTCGTCGGGTCGGGCATGGCGACCATGTCCGACTCGAAGACCCGGGCGAAGCCCTCGATCGCCGAGCCGTCGAAGCCGATGCCCTCCTCGAAGGCGGCCTCCAGCTCGGCGGGGGCCACCGAGACGCTCTTGAGCGTGCCCAGCACGTCGGTGAACCACAGCCGGACGAAGCGGATGTCCCGCTCTTCCAGCGTACGGAGGACGAACTCCTGCTGACGGTCCACTTCAACCCCTCGCGACACTGTTGTCCGTCACCGGTCGGGCCGGTGCGGCCTGACCGCCCAGTCTCCACCGGCCTCGTTACGCCGACGTTACGCGACCGCCCGGCCGCCGTCCCGCCGTGTCCCGCCGCCCGAGCCCGGCCCGGCGGGCAGGCCCGGCCGCCCCTCCCGGGGTGGCTGGCGTCTCCCACGTCCGGCCATGTCAGCCCCGCGGAGCTGGGGCAAGATTAGGACATGCCCACCCTGCGTCTCGCCCTGTGCCAGGTCAACCCGACGGTCGGCGACATCGCCGGAAACGCGGACCTGGTTCGCCGCTGGACCCGCAAGGCCGCCGACGCCGGCGCCCAGCTCGCGCTCTTCCCGGAGCTGATGCTGACCGGGTACCCGGTCGAGGACCTGGTCTTCCGCCGCTCCTTCGTCGCCGCGTCGAGGGCCGCGCTGGAGCGGCTCGCCGCGGACCTCGCCGCCGACGGGCTCGGGGAGCTGCCGGTGATGGTCGGCTACCTGGACGCGGACGGCCCGCCGCAGGTCAGCGCCGATGCCGTGCCGGGCCGGGGTGCCCGCAACGCCGCCGCGCTGCTGCACCAGGGCGGGATCGTGGCCACCTACTTCAAGCACCACCTGCCCAACTACGGCGTCTTCGACGAGGACCGCTACTTTGTCCCCGGCGACATGCTGACCGTGGCCCGGATCGGCGGGGTGGACGTCGCGCTGACCATCTGCGAGGACCTCTGGCAGGCCGGCGGCCCGTTCGCGGTCGCCCGGCAGGCCGGGGTCGGCCTGGTGCTCAACATCAACGGCTCGCCGTACGAGCTGAACAAGGACGACGTCCGGCTGCCGCTGGTCCGCCGCCGGGCCGCCGAGGCCGGCGCCACCATCGCGTACGTCAACATGGTCGGCGGCCAGGACGAGCTGGTCTATGACGGCGACTCGATGATCGTCAGCGCCGAGGGGGCGCTGCTCGCCCGGGCGCCGCAATTCGTCGAGCACCTGCTGGTGCATGACGTGGAGCTGCCCCCGGCGAAGGAGCAGGTCGACCACGCCGAGGAGCTGGCCGACGGGATGCGGATCGTCCGGGCCAAGGTCAGCGACATCCTGCCGCCCGCCGCCACCGGCGGGATGGCGGCCGGCGGCATCATCGAGCCGGTCGCCGACGAGGCCGAGGTGTGGCAGGCGCTGGTGCTGGGCCTGCGCGACTACGTCAACAAGAACCGCTTCCCGTCGGTGGTGCTCGGCCTCTCCGGCGGCATCGACTCCGCGGTGTCGGCGACGATCGCGGTGGACGCGCTCGGCCCGGACCGGGTGGCCGGCGTGTCGCTGCCCAGCCAGCACTCCTCGGAGCATTCCCGGGCCGACGCCGAGGACCTGGCCAAGCGGACCGGCCTGAACTACCGGATCGAGCCGATCCAGCCCATGGTGGACACCTTCCTGGCCAACATGTCGCTGTCCGGGGTGACCGTGGAGAACCTCCAGGCCCGGGTGCGCGGCGTGATCCTGATGGCGCTGTCGAACCAGGAGGGCCACCTGGTCCTCACCACCGGCAACAAGAGCGAGCTGGCGGTCGGCTACTCCACCCTCTACGGCGATTCGGTCGGCGGCTACAACCCGATCAAGGACGTCTGGAAGACCCTGGTCTGGCGGCTGGCCAAGTGGCGCAACGCCGACGCCGAGCGCCGGGGCGAGACGCCGCCCATCCCGGAAAGCTCGATCGGCAAGCCGCCGTCGGCGGAGCTGAGCCCGGGCCAGATGGACAGCGACACCCTGCCGGCGTACGACGTCCTCGACCCGATCCTGATCGGCTACGTCGACGGCGACCTGGGCCGGGAGGGGCTAATCGAGTCGGGGCACGATCCGGCGGTGGTCGACAAGGTACTGCGCATGGTGGACACCGCCGAGTACAAGCGACGGCAGTCCGCCCCGGGCACCAAGATCTCGATCAAGGCGTTCGGGCGGGACCGCCGGCTGCCCATCACCAACCGCTGGCGCGAGCACGGCTGACCGCCGTCCGCCCTGGGCGCGGGAGTGAAATCCTGCACTCCGCCCTGCCGCAGGCCGGTCGTCCGGTGCGACGATCGCGGCGGAACCCGGGGACCGCAGAGGCGGCCTCGAGGAAGGAGAGAGTCATGGTGGAGTCCACCCCGACCGAGGTGACCGCCCTCTACGGCGGGCCGGCCACCCGACGGGTCCGCACCCGCGACCTGATCGCCGCCAAGGAGCGCGGCGAGCGCTGGGCGATGCTCACCTCGTACGACCAGTACACGGCCTCGATCTTCGATCAGGCGGGGATCCCGGTGCTGCTGGTCGGCGACTCGGCGGCGAACAACGTCTTCGGCTACGAGACCACCCTGCCGGTGACCGCCGAGGAGCTGCTCCCCCTGGTCCGGGCCGTGGTACGCGCGACCCGGCACTCGCTGATCGTCGGCGACCTGCCCTTCGGCTCGTACGAGGAGGGGCCGACGCAGGCGCTGCGGACCGCGGTGCGGTTCATGAAGGAGGGCGGCTGCCACGCGGTGAAGCTGGAGGGCGGCCGGCGCTGCGCCGCCCAGATCGAGGCGATCGTCGGGGCCGGCATCCCGGTGATGGCGCACATCGGCTTCACCCCGCAGAGCGAGCACACCCTGGGCGGCTACCGGGTGCAGGGCCGAGGCGACACCGCCGAGGAGGTGATCGCCGACGCCCGCGCGGTGGCCGAGGCGGGCGCGTTCGCGGTGGTGCTGGAGATGGTGCCCGGCGAGGTGGCCAAGCGGATCACCGCGGAGCTGCGGATCCCGACCGTGGGCATCGGCGCCGGCCCGGAGACCGACGCCCAGGTGCTGGTCTGGCAGGACATGGCCGGGCTGCGCACCGGCCGGGCGCCGCGCTTCGTGAAGCGCTACGCCGACCTGGCGGGCGCGCTGACCGACGCCACCCGGCGGTTCGCCGAGGAGGTCCGCGGCGGCGAGTTCCCCGCCGCCGAGCACACCTTCTGACCGATACGACGAAGGGCCCCCGCCGTGGCGGGGGCCCTTGGTCGTGCCGTGGCTCAGAGGTCGGTGACCCGGATGCCGGCGTGCGCCTTGTAGCGCTTGTTGATTGCGATCAGGTTGGCGGTGAACGCCTCGATCTGGTGGGCGTTGCGCAGCCGACCGGCGTAGATCCCGCGCATGCCGGGGATCCGGGCGGCGAGCGCGGCGACCACGTTGACCAGCTCCCGGTCCTCGGTGCAGATCAGCACGTCGAGGTCGATCCGGTCGACCTCCGGGTCGGCCAGCAGCGGCGCGCTGACGTGGTTGAACGCGGCGCAGACCCGGGAGTCGGGCAGCAGCGCGGCGGCCTGCTGGACGGCGCTGCCCTCGGCGACCTGCAGGGCGTACGGCCCCTGCTTGTCGAAGCCGAGCGGGTTGACGCAGTCCACCACGATCTTGCCGGCGAGCGGCTCCGCCAGGGCGGCGACGGTGACGGCGTGCCCGTCCCACGGCACCGCGATGATCACCACGTCGCTGCGCCGGGCCACCTCGTCGTTGTCGGCCCCGGTCACGTCGACCCCGGCCGGCATCCCGGGCAGCGCGGCGATCTCGGCGGCGGCCTGCGCCGCCCGCTCGGCCGAACGGGAACCGATCAGCACGGTCTGCCCGGCCCGGGCGAACCGGTAGGCGAGACCCCGCCCCTGGTCGCCGGTCCCACCGATGATGCCGACGGTCAGCCCGGAGACGTCGGGCAGCGTGGTCGCGTCGTAAGCCATGGGGTCATCCTCGCAAAGGTGATCGGCCCGCAGCACGGCCGGGCGCTGTGACAAACCCCGCTGCGGCGCCGGTCAGCCGTGCTCGAAGAGGACCTTGCGCTGGGTCGGGTCGGCGGTCACCAGGCGGACCGGCACGCGCTCGCCGAGCGGCAGCTCGCCGCGGCAGCGGGCCCGTACCGGTGGGGCGTCGAGGGCCACCGTGCCGCCCGGCGTCCGGCCCGGCTTGGCCTCCCCGTTGGGCGGTGTGTCCACGTCGAGCACTGCGGCCTCGAAGGTCTCCCCCACCCGGTGCTCCAGCAGCACCGCCTCGGCCAACTCGACGGCGCCCCGGGTGGCCGCGGACGCGGTGCGGTCGGTGGTCGCCATGACCTCCGGCAGCTTCGGCAGCGCCGCGCGGGCCCAGTCGGGCACCTCCCGGCCCTCGTGCAGGGCCAGGCAGACCTCGGTCGCGTACCGGTCGGCCAGCCGGCGCAGCGGCGCCGTGACGTGGGCGTACGTGGCCGCGACCCCGCCGTGCTCCGGCTGCTCGGGTAGCTCCCCGTCGAAGGCGGTGTACCCGGCCCCGCGCATCAGCTCCGCCGCCTGATCGATGAAGGCCGCCGCCCGGGGCTGCGAGGGGTCCAGCCGCTCCAGGACCTCGCCTACGCTGAGCCCCGCCGGCCAGTCGATACCGAGCGGGGCGGCGGCGAGGCGCAGCCGGTCGACGGCCTCCGGCTTCGGCGGCGGCATGGTCCGCAGCAGCCCGATCCGGCCGGTGAGCATGATGTCGGCGGCGGCCATCCCGGTGAGCAGGGAGATCTGCGCGTTGTGGTCCTCCATCGGCGCCGGGCCACGCAGCACCAGGCGCCAGCCGTCGCCGTCCGGTTCGACGTCCTGCTCGGGCAGGGGCAGGTTGATCGCGCCCCGGCGCAGCCCGCGGGTGGTGAGCAGCGCGCCGATCTCGGGCAGCAGGGCGATCGGCTCGGGCAGCCGGCCGGCGTCGGCGTCCCGCTGGACACCCTGGTAGTCGAGCTTGGCCCGGCTGCGGACCCGGGCGCGCTCCAGCGCGACGGCGATGGTATCGCCGTCGCTGTCGAGGTCGATGGTCCAGACCACCGCCGCCCGGTCCTGCTCGGGCAGCAGGCTGGCCGCCCCCTCGCTGAGCGTGTGCGGGTGCAGCGGCACGTTGCCGTCGGGCAGGTAGACGGTCTGCCCGCGGCGCCAGGTCTCCTCCTCCAGCGGGCCGCCGGGGCGTACGTGGGTGGCGACGTCGGCGATGGCGTACCGCACCCGGTAGCCGCCACCGGGTCGGCGGCTGAGGTGCATCGCCTGGTCCAGGTCGCGCGAGGTCGCCGGGTCGACGGTGACGAACGGGACGTCGGTCCGGTCGGTGACGGCGGGCAGCGGTGCGGCGGCCGCCTCGTCCGCCTCGCGCTGCGCCGCGGCCGGGAAGCTCTCGGGCAGTCCCAGCTCGCGGCGCAGCGCGCCGAAGTCGATGCGGGGCGCGAGTACGCGTCGGATCACCACGGGGACATCCTGACAGCGCCCCGCGTGATCCGCTCACCGGCGCGGCGTACGCCGGGTCAGTGGCGGGCCCCCGACGTCAGCCGGCGGCCTTCCGGGCGCTGCCCGGCTTGGCCGTCGAACGGCCCGCGACGACCCTCGTGCCGGCGGGCTTCCGGGCGGCGGTGAGGCGTTTGTGGGTCCCGGTCGAGCTGCTCGTCCTGCGCTCGAGGGGGCCGACCGCCGACGCCGCCTTCTTCGCCGTGGCCTTGCGGGACGTGGTGGTCGTCTTCTTGGCCGGCGCCGTCTTCGCGGCGGTCTTCGTGGCCGGCGCCGTCTTCGCGGCGGTCTTCTTGGCCGCGACCTTCTTCGCCGCTGTGGTCTTCTTCGCGGTCGTCCGCTTCGCCGCGGCCCCGGTCGTCTTCGCCGCCGCGCCGGCCTTCCTACCCGTGGTGGTGATCGTCCGGGTGCCGGTGGTCTTCTTCGCCGGCGCCTTCTTCGCCGCGGCCGTGGTCTTCTTGGCGGGGGCCTTCTTCGCCGCGACCGTGGTCTTCTTGGCGGGAGCCTTCTTCGCTGCCGTGGTCTTCCGCGCCGCCACCGTGGTCTTCGCCGCCGCCTTCTTCGCGGGAGCCTTCTTCGCCGCCGTGGTCTTCCGCGCCGCTACCGTGGTCTTCGCCGCCGCCTTCTTCGCGGGGGCCTTCTTCGCCGGTGCCTTCTTCGCTGCGGCGGCCTTCTTCGCCGCCGTGGTCTTCTTGGCGGCGGTCTTCGTGGCCGGGGCCTTCTTGGCCGTGGTCTTCGTCGCCGGCGCCTTCTTCGCCGGGGCCCTGGTCGCCGCCGCCACGGTCTTCCTGGTGGCGGCCTTCTTCGCGACCGCCTCCTTCGCCGGGACCCGACCGGCCCCGGCGCCCGAGGCGTTCGCGGACGCCTTGGTGACCGTCGCCCCCCTGGCGGTCTTCTTCGCGGTCGTACGTTTGGCGGCCGGGCGGGTGGTGGCCTTTTGTGCTTCGGCCATCTCGGTTCCCTCCTTGGGGACGTGCTCTCGCCCTCGCGGAGCACGGAGTACCTCGACGCGGGCCGTCCCGCGCCGTCTACCTGTCCTCCCCGGCCCAACGGGCGTCCTCGGCGTCCCACGCTTCGTTGCGCTCCTGCACCCTCTGCAGGGCGTTCTCCGCGTCGGCGGCTGAGGCGTACGGCCCGAGAACGTGCTTCGCAGGACACACGTCAGCATCGGTCTCGACCCGGTGGTGTCGGGTGCACCAGTAGTAGTGCGCACCACTTCCGCTGTCGCTCATGAGATCACTGTGCACCGCGAAGGGCCCGGCCGCCACCGGATCGCCCCAAATAGTCGCCGATGCTTTCCACAGTAGATTTGCTGCCGGCCACCGGAGGCGAAACGGGAAAATCCGGATCGGCACCACGGAGATTCCGCTGGTTCCGGCTCCGCAGCGCCAGGTTTCGGGTCACCAGGGTGTCGGGCCTGGGCACTACCCTCGCCCCATGGCTCACCGGCTTGACCGCGCCGAGGCCCGGCGCATGGCGGTCCGCGCCCAGGTGCTCGACGCGCAGCGGCCGACCGACCTCCTGGCGGTCGTGCACCAGTTGACGTTCCTCCAGCTCGACCCGACGGCCGCGGTGGCACCCAACGCCGACCTGGTGGCCTGGAGCCGGCTCGGGGCCGCGTACCACCCGGACCACCTGCCGCAGGCCGTCGAGCGGGACCGCACGCTCTTCGAGCACCGCGCGATGGTGCGACCGATGGCCGAGCTTGGGCTCCACCTGGCCGACATGGCGGCCTGGCCGGAGGAGTCGCGGCGGCGCGAGTGGCTGCGGGCCAACGACTCCTTCCGCCGCTACGTGCTGGACCTGCTGCGGGATTCCGGGCCGCTGCTGTCGCGGGACGTGCCGGACCGCAGCGAGGTGCCGTGGCCGTCTACCGGCTGGACCAACAACCGCAACGTCACCCAGATGCTGGAGTTCCTCGCCGCGCGCGGCGAGATCGCCATCTCCGGCCGGGTCGGTCGGCAGCGCCGGTGGGATCTGGCCGAGCGGGTCTACCCGGCCGATGCGGCGGTGATTCCGGCGGACGAGGCACGCGCCCTGCGCAACGAGCGGCTGCTGCGCTCCCTCGGCGTCGCCCGCGCCGCCGTGGTGGGTGAGGCCGGGGAGCCGGCGGAGATCGAGGGCACCGCCGGCGGGTGGCGGGTCGACCCGGCGTCGATCGGCCAGCCGTTCGCCGGGCGCACCGCGCTGCTGTCCCCGTTCGACCGCCTGGTGCACGACCGCAAGCGCGCACTCGAACTCTTCGACTTCGAGTACCGCCTGGAGATGTACGTGCCGAAGGCCAACCGGCGCTGGGGCTATTTCGCGCTGCCCGTCCTGCATCACGACCGGCTGATCGGCAAGGTGGACGCGACGGCCGACCGCAAGAAATCGGTCCTCCGGGTGGACGCCATCCACCAGGACATCCCGTTCACCGATGAGATCAGGGCCGCCGTGCACGCCGAACTGGAAGCGCTGGCGTCCTGGCTCGGCCTGTCGGCCGTCGCCGTCGCCTCTTCCTCAATCGGCTAGGGCTGGCGGCGGGCGAAGAGGACCGCCCCTGGCACGGTCTCGTCCAGATCGAGCAGCAGCTGAGCCTCGACCGTGAACCCGGCATCGCGCAGCCAGGCTGCCACGCGGTCGGGCTGGCGGCGGTGGACGTGGACCTTCATCGGGTGGCCACCGTAGCCCTGTGTCTTCAGCCGCGATTGGTTGCCGACGTGAAAGCCGAGCAGCAGCAGTCCGCCGGGACGCAACGCCCGTCGGAAGTGGCCGAAGACCGTGGACACCGCCTCGTCGGGGACGTGGATCAGTGACCAGAAGGCGAGCAGGCCGGCAACCGAGGCGTCGGCGAGGTCCAGGTCCGTCATCGAACCCACCTCGAACCGCAGGCCGGGATGATCGCGCCGAGCCACCTCGACCATCGCGGGTGAAAGGTCGATGCCGAACGCGTCGACGCCCAACGTGCGCAGATGGGCGGTGACATGTCCTGGTCCGCAGCCCACGTCCGCCACCGGCCCGCCACCGGCGGCCCGAACCATGTCGGCGAACAACGCCAGACTCCCGCGTAGGTAGGGCTCGCCGGCGAGAGCGCCGCGCAGCCGGTCGGCATAGCTGACCGCGACGGTGTCGTAGGAGGTCCGGGCGTCAGCCAACCAACCTTGATCGCTCATCCCGGCCAGGGTAGTGACTCGACCGATCGCCGCCTTCGGCGACTCTCGCAAGCTCAACCGGCGAGGGGAGCGGAAGCTCGCTTCCGCTCCCCTCGCCTCAATCGCCTGTGCCGACGTAGGCCGCGAGGTGCTCGCCGGTGAGGGTGGAGCGGGCGGCGACGAGGTCGGCGGGCGTGCCCTCGAAGATGATCCGGCCGCCGTCGTGGCCGGCGCCGGGGCCGAGGTCGACGATCCAGTCGGCGTGCGCCATGACCGCCTGGTGGTGCTCGATGACGATGACCGACTTGCCGGAGTCGACGAGCCGGTCGAGCAGCCCGAGCAGCTGCTCGACGTCGGCGAGGTGGAGGCCGGTGGTCGGTTCATCGAGGACGTAGACGCTGCCCTTCCCGGCCATCTGGGTGGCCAGCTTGAGCCGCTGCCGCTCGCCGCCCGACAGCGTGGTGAGCGGCTGGCCGAGGCTGAGGTAGCCGAGCCCGACGTCGGCGAGCCGGTCGAGGATGGCGTGCGCGGCCGGCGTACGCGCCTCCCCGGCGCCGAAGAACTTTTCGGCCTCGGTCACCGACATCGCGAGCACCTCGCTGATGTCCCGGCCGCCGAGGTGGTATTCCAGCACCGATGCCTGGAACCGCTTCCCCTCGCACTCCTCGCACGTGGTGGCGACGCCGGCCATCATCGCCAGGTCGGTGTAGATGACGCCGGCGCCGTTGCAGGTGGGGCAGGCGCCCTCGGAATTGGCGCTGAACAGCGCCGGCTTCACGCCGTTGGCCTTGGCGAACGCCTTGCGGATCGGGTCGAGCAGTCCGGTGTACGTCGCCGGGTTGCTCCGTCGCGAGCCCCTGATCGCCCCCTGGTCGACCGACACGACTCCGTCCCGCCCGGACACCGAGCCGTGGATCAGCGAGCTCTTGCCCGAGCCCGCCACCCCGGTGACGACGACCAGCACACCGAGCGGGATGTCGACGTTGACGTTCTTCAGGTTGTGGGTGCTGGCACCCCGCACCTCCAGCGCCCCCGACGGCGTCCGCACCGACGGCTTCAGGGAGGCGCGGTCGTCCAGGTGCCGCCCGGTGATCGTGCCGCTGGACCGCAGCCCCTCGACGGTGCCCTCGAAGACCACCTCGCCGCCCTCGGTGCCGGCGTGCGGGCCGAGGTCGACGACGTGGTCGGCGATCGCGATCGCCTCCGGCTTGTGCTCCACGACGAGCACGGTGTTGCCCTTGTCCCGCAGCCGCAGCAGCAGGTTGTTCATCCGCTGGATGTCGTGGGGGTGCAGCCCGATGGTCGGCTCGTCGAAGACGTACGTGACGTCGGTGAGCGACGACCCGAGGTGCCGGATCATCTTGGTGCGCTGCGCCTCGCCGCCCGAGAGCGTGCCCGACGGCCGGTCGAGGCTGAGGTAGCCGAGCCCGATCTCGACGAACGAGTCGAGGGTCTCTCCCAGTGCCGTCAGCAGGGGTGCCACCGACGGCTCGTCCAGACCCCGCACCCACTCGGCGAGGTCGCTGATCTGCATCGCGCAGGCGTCGGCGATGTTGATCCCCTTGATCTTCGACGACCGGGCCGGCGCGCTGAGCCGGGTGCCGTGGCACTCGGGGCAGGTGGTGAAGGTGACGGCCCGCTCCACGAAGTCGCGGACGTGCGGCTGGAGCGCATCGACGTCCTTGGACAGCATCGACTTCTGGATTTTCGGGATCAGGCCCTCGTACGTCAGGTTGATCCCCTCGACCTTGATCTTCGTCGGCTCCTTGTAAAGCAGGTCGTGCAGCTCCTTCTTGCTGTACTTGCGGATCGGCTTGTCCGGGTCGAAGAAGCCGGAACCGCGGAAGATGCGGCCGTACCAGCCGTCCATGCTGTAGCCGGGGATGGTCAGCGCGCCCTCGTTGAGCGACAGGCTGTCGTCGTACAGCGCGGACAGGTCGAAGTCGGTGACCGAGCCCCGACCCTCGCAGCGCGGACACATGCCACCGGTGCGGGTGAACGTCGCCTTCTCGGCCTTGGTCTTGTCACCGCGCTCAACCGTGATCGCACCACTTGCCCGGACCGAGGGGACGTTGAACGCAAAGGCGCTGGGCGGACCGATGTGCGGCTTCCCGAGTCGGCTGAAGAGGATGCGCAGCATCGCATTGGCGTCGGTGGCGGTGCCGACCGTAGAGCGGGGGTCGGTGCCCATCCGCTCCTGGTCGACGATGATCGCGGTCGTCAGCCCCTCGAGCACGTCGACCTCGGGGCGGGCCAGCGTCGGCATGAAGCCCTGCACGAAGGCGCTGTAGGTCTCGTTGATCAGTCGCTGCGACTCCGCGGCGATCGTGCCGAACACCAGCGAGCTCTTGCCCGAGCCGGAGACGCCGGTGAACACCGTCAGCCGCCGCTTCGGGATCTCGACGCTGACGTCCTTGAGGTTGTTCTCACGCGCGCCGAGCACGCGGATCAGATCGTGGCTGTCGGCACCGTGCAGCGCAGGCGACTGAGTGTCCGTCCTCGTGGCCGTGCTCATCGTCTCTCCATCTGTGTCACGTGGGGCCGCCTTCGCGGTCTCCGTCGGCGTCGCCTGGCTCGATCTAACCAATGGTTCTCCTTCGCTTCGGCCCGCGCCGCTGGGCGCCCCGGCCACGCGGCGCGCCCGGCCGGGGCGTCAGACCAACCAGCGGCCCAGACATCGAGGTCATGGCTGCGATCGCCAGACGGCTCAGCGCACCTCCCGGATACGGATCAGGTTGCCCGCGGGATCGCGGAAGGCGCAGTCGCGGATTCCGTACGGCTGCTCGATCGGCTCCTGGACGACCTCGGCGTCGCTGGCCTGCAGCTTCTCGAAGGTGCCGTCGAGGTCCGGGGTGGCCAGCAGGATCCAGCCGTAGGTGCCCTTGGCCATCATCTCGAGAATGGTGCGGCGCTCGTCGTCGGTGATGCCAGGGTCGACGGCCGGCGGCGCCAGGAGGATGGACATGTCGGGCTGACCGGCGGGGCCGACGGTGATCCAGCGCATCGTGCCGCTTCCGACGTCGTTGCGGACCTCGAAGCCGAGGGTGTCGCGGTAGAAGGCCAGGGAGGCGTCCGGGTCGATGTGCGGCAGGGCGGTGGTGTGAATGGTGATGTTCATGGCAGTCACGCTAGTTACGGCTCCGTGGCCCGCGCTTCTCGATTCCTGATCGGTCTGGTCACCTGTTTCGCCACGCACGGCGGCATCCCCGCCGTCGCGCGCGTCGCGTCTCGTCGGTAGGTACTGGGCGGCACACCGACCAACTCGGTGAAGCGAGTGCTGAAGGTGCCCAATGAGGCGCAGCCGACCGCGAAACAGACCTCGGTGACGCTGAGGTCGCCACGACGCAGCAGCGCCATCGCGCGCTCGATGCGCCGGGTCATCAGGTAGGCGTACGGCGATTCCCCGTAGGCGAGCCGGAACTGGCGGCTGAGGTGCCCGGCGGACATGTTCACGCCGCGGGCGAGCGCCTCGACGTCCAGCGGCTGCGCGTACTCCCGGTCGATCCGGTCGCGGACGCGCCGCAGCCGGGCGAGGTCGCTCAGGTGCTGCGCTGCGGCGGGTCTGCTGGTCACGTGCGCGATCGTGCCACGTCGCACCGCGGAACGGCCATCGAGTGGGAACGGTGCGCCGGCAGCCGGGGACTCCCAGCCGGTCGAGGCCAGCCTGCCAGGCCGTCGAGCGGTTAGGTGCCTTCCAAGCTGACGGTGCCGGCTCCTCTCAGGCACGGCCGGGATTAGCAATTGGGTAGGGCGTTACTCTTGGCTGTTACCCTTCGCCAATGATTAATCCCGCTGCCACTCAGATGCCGTTCCGTACCCTATTTCACGGCGACACGGCATCCTCTACCACCGCCGGCCTGTTCCTAATTCGAACTGAGGACGAGTGGGTGCGGGAATGGGAAGCGTGGATGCGTGCCCGGCGACCCACTCCTGCCGTCCCCGCCGTTGATTGGGAAGCCGAGCTTGTGGTGGTGCTGACTGTTGGTACCCGTCCGGCGAGCGGCTATCAGGTAACCATCGAACAGTTGGCCGTCAGGGATCACCAACTGCATGTCAGCGCCTGGGAGGACAGGAATGGAGGTGCGGCATTAGATGTCATCACCCACCCAGTTCATGCTGTCGCCATGCCGCTGCACGACCTTGGTGATGACCTGTATCTCGTCCAGCGCATCACCACGTCGAAGGACGACTAGAGAGTGACTAAC
Organism: Micromonospora globispora; assembly: GCF_003857015.1. GTDB lineage: Bacteria > Actinomycetota > Actinomycetes > Mycobacteriales > Micromonosporaceae > Micromonospora > Micromonospora globispora. Next base: position 15,719 of record NZ_QGGF01000376.1, read on the forward strand.
TGGGTGACGATCAAGGTGCACCAGCCCGGACAAGGTTCTCCGCAACTGATGGATCTCAGCAAAGACATCATCATTGCCCTGCTTTCTGTGCAAGAGGGCAACCAAGTGCGCTGGGCAAGACGTCGGTCAGGCCAGCAGCGGCCCGAAGTCGGCCTATCCCTTCCAGCACATCGGCGCGATGCTTGCCATCCTTGATCCACGCGGGCAAGCGCTCGACAAGGGTTTGGCTCCCCATGTCCCGGCCGCGCTCTCGCAACCGAGCGGACACGTACGCCTCCAGCAGGTCCAGGTGCTCGGCGTTGTACGCCCAAAGCACTCGACCACGGCAGTCAATCGAGAGCCAGAGTGGCAGCCCAAAGTATGGATCATTCGGGCCTGAGAACTCAGGAAGTGTTCGCGCGTTGTCGCCCTGCGCGGCGAGGAGATGCCAGACATCGAGATACGCGCACCCGAGACAACTGAGCCGACGGCGCAGCCAGACATGATGCCGGGAGCGGCCGGCTGACTCAGGATCAGGATCAGGATCAGGAAGGATCGAAGCCCACCCGGCACAGCGTGGGCAATGGACGAAGATCTCGCCAGCGGCCAAGCTACGCAGCCAATACTTCGGATCGCGGAAGCGTCCCGCGTTCCCTGTCTCGGCTGCTGTCATAGATCAACGGTACAGCCATCGGTACAGCCAAGCCGACCAACAACGGTCGGGAGAGGGCGACGACGGTAGACAGCTCGGGCAGGTGAACGGTGAGGAGCGACGCCCGCCGACAAAGCGCTTGGTCTTTGCAATGTGAGGGTCGGGCGGAAGGCTTGTAGCGTGATCAGCAGCTACATCGAAGGCACCGAGCTTGACTTGGACGAGATCAACCGATTGTTCCGACGGATCCTGGTGGCGGAAAGCGCCTACGAGGCGGCGGCCGACCTCTGGGAGGAGTTGGGGCCTCCGGAGCTCGACGACGACCTGAGAATGAGTCTGTACCCCCAGTGGGCGGCGTTCACCGACTGGGTGGAACTCAAGCCAGAGGAAGAGGAGGAGGCGAGTCTAGAGATGGTTCGTGCGGCTCAAGAGTGGCTGGCTCTGGACCTCGCGGACGACGCTGCGTTGGACCGCTACTTCGATCACTGGCTTCATGAGGTTCTTGGGTACGCCCGCCACGAAACCCGATCGACGTGACATCCGCTGCGAGCGCTCGCCGAAGATCAACTAGTACGACGCCAGTGCAGATGCGCGCGGCAGAAGCTGCAAAACGTCGAGAGCCGCTAACCGGGCCCGGCCGAAGCCAGAGCGCTGACGAGTCCGCTTCGACCCGATGCGAGGCCGGCTCGCGGCTTAGGGGTTCAAGTCCCTCCGGCGCTGACAGTGTCTATACCCGGAGTGTTCTTCCGGCCCGCGCTTGTCGGGCGATGGATTGTCAATGCCGGCTGCGATCGTGGATGTTGCCGCCGTGGCGGTTCGGCGGGCATCTGGTCCTCCGGCGGCCCTTCCGTCAGCGCCGATTGGGATGCCGCTACAGCGTCTCGCGGTCAGCGGCCAACCGCCGGTAGCAAGATCGGCTTCGCGATGAACGCGGCGACTGACACCAGCCCGGCGGCGACGGCGAGGGCGATCAGCCCACCTCGGCGCATTTGCGACCTCACTGTCGGTTCTACCGACGCTCGGCACGTCGCGCAGCATCGCCACGATTCGCTCGACCGTGCGCGCCTGCGTCCGGCCGTTGGTTCGGTACCTGCTGTCGTCGGCGTCCATTAGGGGTGAGTCGACCCGGAATTGGACGTAATCGCCGTTGGTCAGGTCGAGGCGGATCTTTACGCCGAGTTGGGAGAAGTCGCCGAGCAGGTGCCGGGGTACCGATATGCGGCGCAGCGCCGTCTCGATGCGGAGATATTCCGGTGTGACGACGAACCGGGCTGCCTGCGTGACAGAACAGTCTCAAGACCTGGGTGACTCTTCCGGCTAGCGGGGTGGTGACGGCGGCTCGGGCGGGCGTCTGCGGGCGCGGGCTGCGTCGGATATGGCGATCCCGGTCAGGACGAGGGCAGCAGCGGCGGCGACCACGACTGGCGGCAGGGGGAGCATCGCCGGTGTCAGAGCGGCCAGCGCAAGGATGCCGATCGGTCGGGACCGGGACACGCGGCCGAATACCGCGTGCTCGAAGCGGGCGCGCCCGGCCAGGTACAGCGCGGGTCCGCCGAGGATGACGGCGATCCAGGCCAGTGGGGTGTGCCCGAGTGGATGGGCGATGACAAGTTCGTCGCCGACGGCTGCAGCGACCACGCCGGCCACCATGGCCAGGTGGGCGTATGACGCCGATCCGGCGAGGCGGACCGGGTCGGCAGACACGGCAATCGCTTCCGCCAGGACTTGCCCAGCGCGGTAGATGTAGATCCGCCACAGCAGCACGGTGGTCGCGATCGACACTCCGAACGCGGCGGCCCCGGCCGGCGCGAAGCCGCTGCTGCTCAGCGCCAGTCCGGTAACCAGGATCAGCTCGCCGAGCGCGATGATGAAGAACTGCCGGTAGCGCTCGGACAGGTGCTCGCCCGAGATCACAAGGTCTTGGCTGGGCGTACGGCCCGCCCCAGGGGTGGGGAAGCCGATTCTGCCTGCCGTGTGGTCAAGGACCACCGCGAGTGCCCACAACGCGCCACGCGCCGTGCCGTGCACGAGCGCCCCCGCGATCCACGGCAGCGCCGACAGGCCGTACCAGAACAGCCCGCGCACGCCGTGGCGCTGCAGTTCGTGGCCACGCAGAACGGCCACGAGGACAAGCCCGCGGCCGAGCTGGACGGCGACGTAGGCGCCCGCGAAGATCAGGCCCGTGTCGCCGAATGCCTCGGGCACCGCGGCCGCCATCACCAGGCTGCCGACCATGGTCGCGATGACCAGCGCCTGGATTAGCGGTCGTTGCGGGTCCGTCCGGTCGGTTAGCCACGCGGTGCTGGACCAGACCCACCACATGGCCCCCAACAGCACCAGCGTCCGGAAGGCACCGCTCCACCCGAGATCCTCGGCCAAGCCGCGCGAGAGCTGAGCGAGCGCGAGGACAAACACCAGGTCGAAGAAGAGTTCCAGGAACGTAGCCCGCTGTGGATCCCCGGCTTTCCGCACCAGCTCGGCCGCCCTGCTCGTCGTCATCGGCTCGCCCGTTCTGCCAGCTCTGCTCCAGGTTTGGGGGCATTCTGACATGCGGCAGCGGCGGTGACCGCGGACGTGCTGCCGTGGACTGGATCGAGCGACGCGCGTTACACGGACGGGCGACGGTCAAATGCCGGGGTGCACAAGGACGGACGGCCGCGAACGCTGACGGACTATCCCCACGGGTGGCGGGCGGTCACTGGGTAGGCCCCGTAGCCGCCGTCCTTCCTTGACGGAAGGTGTGCACCGGCCCCCAAGGCAGGCAGCCTTGGGGAGCGTTGTGCGACAAGAGTCGCCGCCGTGTCCAGCGACAACAGCGAGGGTGAGCCGCGGTGGTGGGACTTCCTGGCATACCGCCGCCGGTACGTGTCGGATCTTGTCTGGTTCGGACTGGGGATGGTCATCGTCGGCTGCGGGACCCTGACCGACGGCGGCCTGCCTGCATGGCTGTCGGTGTGTGCTCTGGTTGCCGGACTCGCCATGCTTGCAGTCGGAGTCAGACGGGCAGTTCGAGTCAGCAGACTGAGCAAAGAAGTCGACGACGGCTGCCCTTAGGCACCGGGCCGTCGAGTACCGCGAGTTCCTCATCGTCCATCCGCGCCAGCTACGGCGGCACCTGGAAGACCGTCCTTCCCGGCGAACTCGGCGTCGCCGGCTGCCTTCCGCCTCTGACGGTCCGCCTCGCTCGTGTCAGAGGCGGACCGTGACGGTCACCCGGCCCTTGGCGTCGCGGTGGGCCAGGCCGTGGCCGGGGCGGTCGACGCCGTCCAGCTGGACGGTGAGCGGGGCGCCGTCGCCGGTGAAGTTGCGCCACCAGCCCTTGGCGTCGGGGAAGCGTACGCCGATCCTGACGACGTCGCCCGCCCGGCGGTAGCCGACCGGGATGCTGAACGTCGTGCCGGAGCGCCGCCCGGTGTAGGTGACGACGGTGAGGCTGCGGCTGACCGCCTTCCCGAACCGGGGCGACGACCGCAGGCCGAGGACGCAGGCGTTGAATCGGTCGACGGCACGACGGGTACGTGTTCGCATGCGCGCAACGCTAGGGTCGCCCGGGTCCGGCAGCCCCGAACTGAGAGTGCGCTCGGGTGCTTTTGACTCGGTAGGTTGCCGGTCATGACGGGCGTACGGCTGGAGCCGATGACCGAGGATCAGTACAAGCCGTGGCGGGCCGAGGCCGAGGCGCACTACGCGCAGAGCGTCGCCGCGTCGGGCCAGTCGGCGCAGGATGCGGCCCGCAACGCCGCCGACACCTACGCGCAGCTGCTCCCCGACGAGTCCGCCACCCCTGACCACCATTTCTGGTACGCCTACGACGGCGACCGCCGGGTCGGTTTCCTCTGGGTCAAAGTCACCCACGACACCGCGTTCGTCTACAACGTCGCCGTCGAACCCGACGTACGCCGCCAGGGCTACGGCCGCGCGATCATGCTGGCCGCCGAGCGCTGGTGCCACGACAACGCGCTGACCAGAATCGGTCTGCACGTCTTCGCCCACAACACCGGCGCCCGGGCCCTCTACGAGCAGCTGGGCTTCACCGAGACCGGCCGCAACATGGCCAAAGACCTGTGACCGCGATCCGCCCGACCGCCCGGCTTCTCGACCTCCTGCGACCCGTCGGAGGTGCTGATTCTCGGTAGTGGACTCGGGCAGCTCCGAGGTCGTCTCCGTCACGAAACGGCCGGTGCTGGCGCTGCGGTGCACCTCGCGGTCGCCCGCGCTCCCGTCGACGTGCTCGGTCGTGGTGTGCCGGGGGTCGCGCTCGGCCGTGCTCTCCTTGACGAACTGCCCGCTGCGCGTGCTCCGGTTGACGTCGCGTTCCATGAGGACCTCCCTGTCTCGGCTGCGTCGTACTCCTTAGCGGGTGGACCGGGTCTCCCGCGTGGCTGAACCGAGCTTGATCGCGTCGAGCAGCGAGGAAGCAGCGAGCGCGTCGACAACCGATGGCACCAGACGGCACAGGACGCTCCGCATCCTGCGGCGAGGTGTATCGGAGGACACCAGATGCTGTCCGTTGATGTCGCTCAGCCGCGTTCACACCGAAGAGGTCGCTGGCGGCTTCGTGCCTTGACGAGGCACAGGGCCGCCACAAAGATCAGCCGATGACCGCCGACGACCCTGACGCGCCTGTTTCGCCCGCGCCCGAGCCCCCGATGCCGCTTCGCAAGATGTGGCTCTTTGGCGCATTCGGTGCGGTGGGCGCTATCACCGCCTTGGTGCTCGCCCCGTCAAACCCCGGCGGCTGGATCTTGCTCACGTCGCTCGGTGGGCTTGTCTGGATAACGCGGGTGGAACTGCGACGGCGCAAAGCCGCGCAGCAGTCGAGCGAACGACCGTAGCGGTGGCCTGCGCGGGCGCGTGCCCGACGCGTGCCCGATGCAGCGGTCAGCATGGGGCAGCGAGGTACGCTCCGTGCTGCCTGACCTCAGAATGTCGCTACTCAGCGCGCAGATCAACGCGCCTTCCAAGCTGACAGCGCGGACGTCAGCCTGAGGCCCATAGTCTGATCAAGTGCATGCAACGCCGGATGAGCTTCTAGAGCTGGACGTTGTGGACGGGGTCGGCCGAGCCACGAAAGCGGACGTCGTTATCTATGGTGCGACCGGAGCGCGAGTTGTTGTAACCCGTGGCGACCGCGTGTGGGAGGCCGAGGGCGAAGACCTGCTCGTCTGCCTGGTCGACGTGCGGCAGCAGTTGGAAGCTGACGGCCTGAATCTCTGCTGTCAGGGAGCGAGGCCGGATGTCTGGCCATCCGGCCAGCTCAGGCAGTTCACCAATGGCCGCTTCGGATACGTTCTCACCTCGCCGTCAGTCGGCAAGACGCCGGAAGAGGTCGACCTGTTCGCTCCCGCTGATGTGGGGGAGATCGGCACGGTCGAGGAGCAGCGCGATGCAGTCCTCCGGTTCCATGGACTGCGGCACTTGTAGAGCAAGCCTGCTTCGACACCACGACTCCTGAATCGGAGGCATAGCGGCCGTCGACAGCAACGGGACGACACGAGGACGGCCGCCGGGTGCCGAGCGCGAACAGTCGCCCGAGGTCGCGTACGCGGACGGATCCCGCCGGACGAAGCGCCTAGAACTTACAAGCGAGGGGTCGCAGGTTCGAAACCTGCCGCGCCCACCACCACCTGACCAGGGAAGACCCGCGCCGCACCCGGTTGCATTTGCGGCGGGTTGCCGAGGCTCAGCAGGAGCGTCAGGCAGGTATGCCGGAGATCGTGAAATCGGATCTCTGGCAGGTAATCCGGCCGCTGGCCGGAATTGCCGATCCGGAGGCGGGCCACGCCGGCGGCGCAGATAATCCTCGAGGATGCAGCGCCCGGGAGGCCCTATGCCCGGCGGCCGGCGCGCAATGCAGTGCCGGAGTTGCCCGCGACCGGGTGTGATGAGCGGCGGAGGCTGGGCATGACGACCGGAGGCAGCACCGAGCTGGTGCGCCGACCGAGCGGGTCGGCCCGGGCGACGCTGCTGGAACTGCTCTTCGACGTCGTCTTCGTGGCCGCCCTGGCGCTGACCTCGATGCTGATCGCCGAGCGCAACTCGTGGGCCGGTGTCGGGCCGGTCGTGCTCATGCTGATGGCGATCTGGTGGACCTGGTCGGTCACCTCGACCACCACCGACTTCTACGACCCGGAGCAGCGTCCGATCCAGGCCATCCTGATGGTGACCATGTTCGGTGCCGTGGTGATGGCGGCGGCGCTGGCCTCCGAAACGCACGCGCTGATCTTCGCCGCCGGATACGTGACCCCGCACGTGGTGCGGGGTCTGGTGCTGGTGACCGTGCTGCACAAGCAGCGGCGTCAGGCCGAGGAGCGTGCGGCGCGCTTCCTCTTCTGGTTCCTGGTCTCCGGGGTCTTCTGGATCGTCGGGGCCCTGCTGCCGGACGCGCTGCGTTGGACGCTCTTGACCGTCGCGGTGGCGATCGACTACGTCGCGGCTGCGGCGCGCTATCCCACGCCCTGGCTCGGTCGGGTGCCGGTAGGACAGTACGAGAAGACGACGGAGCACCTGGGTGAGCGGTACCAGCAGTTCGTCATCCTGGCGCTTGGCGACATCATCCTGTTACCGACCCTGGAGGTCAGCACCGCGGACTTCGAACGGGCACGGCTGGCCGCCTTCCTGGCGGCCTTCGTCACGATGCTGCTGCTCTGGCAGATCTACGTCCTGGGGGCCGTTTCCATCGCGCGGACGACGTCCGCGCCGCTGCTTCGGCGGGCGGCGCGGCTGGCACCGTACACCCACCTGGGGATGTTGGCCGGCGTCGTCTGCACCGCCGCCGGTTTCGACCTGGTCATCGAGCGGCCCACCGGCGACACGCCGGCGCGGTGGATCGCCCTGATCGTCGGCGGGCCCGCGCTGTTCCTGCTCGGGCGCACCGTGTTCATCTTTCGGATCCTCAGCTTGGTCCCGTGGCACCGGGTGCTCGGGCTGCTGCTGCTGGCGGTCGCGGCACCATGGGTGGGCGGCTGGCCCCCTGTGCTGGTCACCACCCTCGTCGTGCTGGTGTTGGCCGGGGTGGCGGTCGGGGACGCCATGGGCGGCCGTTTGACCGGGCCCATGCGGCGGGGCCGCCCCAGATGACCGCAGAGGTGGGCGCCGAGACGCTGGCAGCAACCGCGCTGGACGGCGGCACGTTGACGAGCCCCGCTCCGAGCGCGCAACTGTTTCCAGACGGGCGCGGGACGCGGCGCGCAGGGCTTGTAAGCGAGGCGGCGGGCAGCGAGGCAGCAAGAAGGCAGCGCGAGCCTCGTTGCGGGTTGGCCGCGAACGTCAAACGACGACGGCCGGCATCTGCTCATCAACGCGGGCCGCCACCAGCCGGCACAAGCCGACAGCTTGGGTCCGCATCCCCACAGCGGGGGTCGGCCTGGGTCGCCGGCAGAACGGCTGTCGACAGCAACGCCGCCGGACGGCAGCACACTGACCGGACCTGGCACGGACGGAGCTCCGAGCGTGCAGCCGTCGCCGGACTCGTGCGGACGTGACGCACAGAGCTTGTAAGCGAGTAGTCCGGGCCTGCGGGCCGACCGGACCCCGTCACCGAACAGCGCGGGCCACACGTGCCCCCAGCGGCACCGACGGCAGTGACTAGTCAGCGACGTGGATGACGACCTTACCGCGGCGTTTGGCCGTCTCGAGCGCCTCGTAACCGGAGCGCGTCTCAGTGAGGGGCAGCACGCGGTCCAGCACCGGCCTCAACCGGCCGCTGTCGACGAACTCGGCGATGGAACGCAACGCGTTCTGGTCGGGCTCGACGATGAAGTACACCCCACGAACGCCATGCCGGGCTGCTTCCTGCTGGTCGGGTGGGGTGACGAGGGTGACCAGGACACCGCCCGGTTTCAGGACCGACCAGGACCGCGACTGCGTGGCTCCTCCGACAAGATCAACAACCACGTCCACGTCGCGAACATGATCCTCGAAGCGGTCGTGCGCATAGTCGATGACCTGCTCGGCACCCAGACCCTTGACGAATTCCAGGTCGGCCGCCGCCGCCGTGGCGCTCACACGAGCACCGAGACCGGCCGCGAGCTGCACCACGAAGATCCCCACGCCGCCGGCGCCGCCCTGCACCAGCACGTGCTGGCCGGCCTGCAGGTCAGCGTGATCCACCAGTGCCTGCCAGGCACTCAACGCAGCCAATGGGAGCGCTGCGGCGTGGTCGTGGTCAACGGTGGCGGGTTTGGCCGCCAGGACGGCCGCGGGCAGGGCGACGTACTCGGCCGCCGCGCCATCGCGGATGAAAGGGATCAACCCGTAGACGGCCTCCCCCTCGGCCGGCCTCTCCACCCCCGCCCCGGACGCCGCGACGACTCCGGAGAACTCATGCGACGGGATGATCGGAGTGCGCTCAGGTCCTGACCCGTCCGAGCTGTACGTCCAAGTCTGCGGCCAGGTGAGCTCAGTGGGTGTCATGGAAGCAGCCTTCACGGCCACCAACACCTCACCAGGCCCCGGCTCAGGCCGCGGCGCCTCCTCGTACACGAGCTGCTCCGGCCCGCCCCTGGTGTGAGCTCTCACGGCGTACATCGTGCTCATCCGACCGCTGCTCCCTCCGACCGCATTCGATCAGCCCGCCGGCCGCCCTGGGGATAAACCGCAGGCCAACTCCCGCATTATCTGGCGGTTCGGCAGCCGCCTGCCGGACTTCCGTAACCCTTGCCCCTTCGGCGCAGAAGCGCGCTGGATCAGGGGCGCTCCCGGGCAGCAGCACGCGGCGGACGTCTGGCGGCGACCGCCGAAGCCAAGCATGTGCGGATTACACGATCAACGTGCAAAGGCGAGGCACTAGGTCGGATGCTGCTGTTGTCCGTTTTCCCGACCCATGAGCCAGGCTCCCGATCCTCCCCCCGATACGCCCCGGAACCGTGAGCGACGGCGGGTAATGGCTGGACTCGGCGGGACCAAACAAGATCGGCCCCCGACCGCATTTGTACGGATCACGACGTTCTGGCCCTCTATCCCGCAGTTCCGTCAGATGCGTGCGGATGTATCTCGGGAAGCCAAGCGAGACCGATGCCCTTACGCTCCGCTGCGTCCCACAGCTTACGAGCATCGCGTCCTAGCGCCCAGCGGCGCGCGTACGGCGCGCAGTCAACGACCACGGCGGCCCGCACCACCAAGCCCACCGTGGCGCGAGGCGTCGAGTACCAGATCAACCCATCCGTGCGGGCACGGTCCGATCAGCCATGGTTTTAGATCATGCGGCCCGGGTCTGACACGCCCGATGGAGGTATTGCCCGTCCTTCAAACTGAAGTTCCGCAGGGAAAGATCAGGGCGTCCACAGGGCGTGAGGGCGTCTCCAGGGCGTCACACGCCAACCAATGATGACCGCCAACACAATAGACAGCTTGAAATACGACGAGGTCGCAGCCTTGATCGAGGCTGCGACCTGGTGGGCGACGGACGAGTCGACCTGTACGCCGGATTCTGTGACCGACGCGGCCCGAAGGCGCGTCGGCGGCGGTCATCCATCTCGGCCTACCGTCACCGGCAGGCTCCAGCGGCCTACCCGCAGACATCGGACGGGCAGCCCTCAAGCGTCTGCGCGAGCCGTCATCTTGCGGTGACGACCCTTTCTTGGCCTTGCTCCGGGTGGGGTTTACCGAGCCATCCCGGTCACCCGGGATGCTGGTGGGCTCTTACCCCACCGTTTCACCCTTACCGTCCCGTTTAGGGCCGGCGGTCTGTTTTCTGTGGCACTGTCCCGCGGGTCACCCCGGGTTGCCGTTAGCAACCACCCTGCCCTGTGGAGTCCGGACGTTCCTCGGCGACGGGCCGGAGCCCGTCGACGCGACCGCCCGGTCGACTCGTCCGTCGCGCCTTCATCCTAACGACGGGGCCGGCCCGCCCATTTCCGCCCTGCGCCCCGCTCGGGGAGCGGAGGCCGGATCGACGACCGCTCCCACAAATGCCCCAGAAAGACGGCTACCTACCAGGCCGACACCAGCTGCTCGTTGAAGATCCGCTCGCCCGTCGCGGGCTCGTGCAGCGCTTGCACGTCCAGCACCTTGCCGTCCGCGTTCAGCACGCGCAGGGTCACCTCCGCGCCGAGGGGCAGGGAGAGGATCGCGGCGCCGTTCGTCACCGGTGCCACGGCGCGCTGCGCGCCGGACCCGGTCGCCGTCACCAGGACGGCTTCCTCCTGCGCCGGTGCCACGAGCAGTTGGTCGGTGAGGATCGCGTGCCCACCTGCCCGGGCCGGCAGCCGGATCGCGGTCAGGCCGGCGAAGCTGCTGACGGCGGTCGCCGCCAGTGCCCAGTCCGCCCGGCTGGCCGCCAGAGTCCCGGTGTCGTCCCGTCTGGCGTCGTTCGCCGCGGCCAGCGCCAGCAACGCGTCGTGACCGGTCCCGAGTTGCAGGACGGCCGGGCCGACTCCCGAGGCCGGGCCGGCGATGGAGGCCGGGACGCCCGCCCCGGGGATCCGGCCGCTCCAGCGCCGCACCGGGACCGGAGTGCCGGGCAGACCCGCCGCCTCGGCCAGCAACCGGTAGGAGCTCACCGCCGCCTGCTCCACCTGCCTGAGCTCGTCATCGGGGCTCAGCGGGCCGGTGGACGTGGCGCGGGGATCGAGCGCGGGGGCGGACTGCCGGCCGCTGAGCTCCCCGGTCCGGACGCCGACCGGGCCCTCTTCGCGGATCGTGCCGCCGCACTCGACCCGCCACCAGCCGCGGATCCGCTGCTCGTCGAGGAGGAGATAGCCGGGCGTCGCGGCTCGTCGCCAGGTTCGCCCCACCGCGCCCTCGGCGGTCAGCGTCGCCGACGGGGCGGACCAGACGGTGCAGCCGGCCGGCGCGAGGCCCAGCAGCCAGCGGGAACCCTGTCCCTTCCCGTCGGGGCCGCCGCCGACCATGGTGAACGGCAGGATCGGCAGGTTGCTGATGCCGCCGGCGCGGACCAGGTCCTGGGGCCGAGCACCGAGCTCACCGGTCTTGGCCACCAGCGCCGCGGACGTGTCCGAGTGGTAGGCCACCACGACCTGACGTACGCCGGACGGGTCGTCGGCGAAGAGCACCTTCACCGCCGGCAGGGCGGACCCCATGCCCGCCTCGTCGCGGTTGCGGTCGAAGACTCGGGTCAGCTCGTCGAGCAGCGGTCCGTCGGCGGCCAGACTTCCCCGGGTCGGCGAGTTGATGAGCCGCCACACCCAGTCGTTGGTGACCCGGTAGCCGGACCCCTGCTCCGGGTCGCGTAGCCAGTTGCCGAGACCACCCACCCCGGTGGCGGGGGCGACGACCGCCGTGGTGAGCAGGGCCGCGAGCAGCGCGCCGATGCCTGCCCACCGGGACCGCCGACGTCGCCGGGCATGCCGCATGAGCCGGTCGTACGGGTCCTCGTCCGGGACGACCGTGGCGGCGATGCGCGCCAGACCGGTCCGCAGTTCGTCCACACTCATGCCCGCTCCCCCATCAGCTTGTCGGTCGCCGTCGGCCGCTCGACCGACGGCGGCCCCAACACGTCGCGCAGCCGCGCCAGCCCCCTGGCCGCCTGGCTCTTCACCGTCCCGACGGAACACTCGAGCTCCGCCGCGATGTCCACCTCGGAGAGGTCCTCCCAGTACCGCAGCACCAGCACCGCCCGCATCCGGGCCGGCAGCCGCTGCAACGCGGCCAGCAGTTCGTCCCGCTCCACGACGGCGTCGGCCTCGTCGGACCGGGACGGTCGGGCAGGATGCCGGGGAGCAACTCCCGCAGCCCGATCCGGCGCCAGCGGCTGGTGCGTTCGTTGACCATCGCCCGGCGGACGTACGCCATCGGCTCGTCGACCCGCTGCCAGTGCCGCATCACCTTGAGCAGCGCCTCGTGCACCAGGTCCTGCGCCGCGTGGCGGTCGCCGGTCAGCAGGTACGCGGTCCGTAACAGGTCCCCGTAGCGGACGTCGACGAACTCGCGGAAGTCGGCGTCATCCACGTGCCGCCCCTTTCCCGTCATCGGTCACGTGCCGCTCCCTTCGCCGGATCCGTCGATGGGAACGACGCCGGAGCGGACCGGAAGGTTGACTCCCGCCGGGCAGGATTCCGGACGGTCGGTCCGGGCGAGTTACGAGCAGTGCGACCTGGCGGCGCCCGTACTAGCCTCTGGGGATCATGAACCTCTCCGACGCCGCGCTCCTGCTCGCCGCCGGTCTCGCCGCGGGCACGGTGAACGCGGTGGCCGGGGGCGGTTCCCTCATCACCTTCCCGGCGTTGATCGCGATCGGCCTCCCTCCGGTACCGGCCAACGTCAGCAACTCCGTGTCGGTCTGCCCGGGCTACCTGGCCAGCGTGGCGGGCAGCCGCGCCGACCTGCCGCCGGCCCGGCGGATCGCCCCGCTGGTGCCCACCACGATCGTCGGGGCGATCGCCGGCTGCCTGCTGCTGCTCGCCACCCCGGCGCGCGCCTTCGAGCTGGTGGTGCCGTTCCTGGTGCTGGGCGCGACGGCCGTCCTGGCCTTTCAGGATCCGCTGCGCCGGCTGGTCGGCCACCCGGCCCACCTCAGCCCGCGCCGTCGTACCGTCACCGTGCAGGCCATGGTCGGGCTCGGCGCGGTGTACGGGGGTTACTTCGGTGCGGCGCTCGGGGTGATGCTGGTCGCCGGCCTCGCCCTGGTGCTGGACACCACGCTGGCCCGGGTCAGCGCCATCAAGAACCTGCTCTCCGCGATCGTGGGTCTGACCACGGTGGCCATGTTCTCGCTCTTCGGGCCGGTGAACTGGGCGGCCGTCGCGGTGGTCGCGCCGGCGACGCTGGTCGGCGGGTACGTGGGCGCCCGCCTGGTGCGCCGGCTCCCGCCGGTGGTGCTGAAGACCCTCATCGTCGCGTTCGGCACCGTGATCGGCCTCTACCTGCTCTGGCGCGCGCTGCGCTGACATCTGCTCCGGAAATGCCGAACCGCCCCGTCGTGACGCTGCGACGGGGCGGTTCGACCAGGGGCGGAGGAGGACGTCAGTACGCCTCGCCGACCGGCTCCTCCGGGGCGTGCTCGGCATCCCGGGCGGCCCGGTTCCAGCGGGACCAGAGCACCCGCTCGCCGTACCCGGCGGCCATCACGTGGGCGAAGGCGAGGTAGACCAGCACGCCGACGCCGAGCACCGCGAAGCCGACCCAGAACGGCAGGGCGAGGCTGTGCTCGGCGAGCTTGCCGGAGATGATCGGCGCGGGGGCGGCGGCGCCCCAGCGGACCAGGTTGAACGCGCCGGTGGCCACCCGGCGGTCGCTGGAGCCCAGGCCCAGCGCCAGGTCGGTCAGGTTGGCGTTGGCCAGGCCCATGCAGAGGCCGGCGAGGACCAGCACGACCAGCGAGCGGGCGGTGCTGTGCGAGGTGGCGAAGAGCGCCAGGCAGATCAGCAGGCCGGTGATCGCGACGCCGATGGTCTGCACCGCGCCGATGCGGTGGGCGAGCCGGTGACCGATCACCAGGATGCCGGCGGCCAGCCCCAGGCCCCAGGCGGTGAAGGCCAGCCCGAGAGGAACCACCTCGAGGTGCAGGAAGAGCGGCGTGTAGCCGAGCACCACGAAGAAGACGAAGTTGTATGCGGCGGTCACCACGCAGAGGCTGATGAAGGCCGGCTTGCGGTAGGTGGCGAAGATCGAGCCCACCTTCACCGGGGGCAGCTTGGTGGTGGGCTCGCGCAGCTTGCGGGACGCGACGGCGAGCGCCAGCACCATGAAGACGCCGCAGACGAAGAACGGCAGTCGCCAGCTCACGTGGCCGAGCAGGCCACCGAGCAGCGGGCCGACGGCGAAGCCGAGGCCGAGTGCGGTCTCGAAGAGGCCGACCACCCATTCCCGGTCGATGGCGAGGTTGACCAGCACCACCATCGCGGTGGCGAAGAACATCGCGTTGCCCAGCCCCCAGACGCCGCGCAGCACGGAGAGCTGCACGATGTTGTTGCTGAACGACGCCAGGATCGCGGCCAGGCCGACCACGGAGACGCCGGTGATCAGCACCGGTTTGAAACCGAACTTGCCGCTGGCCAGCGTCGCCGGGATCATGCCGACCGCCATCACCGCGATGTACGCGGTGAAGAGCAGTTCGACCTGCCAGGCGGTGACGCCGATCGCCTCGCCGATGGCGGGCAGGATCGGGTCCACCACGGCGATGCCGGCGATGGCGAGGAAGGCCACCAGCGTGGTGGCGTAGATGGCACTGCGGTTCGGTTCGGATCGCCGATCCACTCCGTCTCCCAGATAGCTGTATCGTACAGGTAAATCAGTTGTATCATACAGCTATGAGGGACGACCACACGACGGGTACGGCGCAGGACGAGGTCACCCTCGGTCGGATCGAGACCGAGGTGGCGCTGCTGATGCGCCTCGGCGAGGCCACCCGCCGGGCCACCGGCACGGCGGAGCACCGGGTGCTGGACCGGGCGGCGTACGTGATCCTGCGGCACCTGGACAGCGCCGGCCCGCAGAACGTCTCGACGCTCGCCGCCAAGCTCAACCTGGACGGCTCCACGGTCACCCGGCAGGTCTCCGCGTTGCAGCGGGACGGGCTGATCGCCCGTACGCCCGATCCGGCCGACGGGCGCGGCACCGTGATCTCCCCCACCCCCGCCGGGCTGCAGCGGATGGCCGCCGTCCAGGCGGCCCGCACCCGGCTCTACGGCGACATCCTCGCCGCCTGGAGCCCCGACGACCGGGAGACCCTGGCGGAGCTGCTGCACCGCCTCAACGACGCCCTGGAATCGCGGAACCGCCGCCGCTGAGACCCGGACGGCAAGGGGCCCCCTGGCACCGCCACGCGGCGCCAAGGGGCCTCGTCTCGCTCAGGCGACCGGCTCCCGGGCGGAGTCCGCGTCGCGCTCGGCGCCCGGGGTGACCCGCGGATCACCCTCGTCGGCGAAGTAGTCGTCCGGCGTGGTGTTGTCCACGCCGTCGGCCACCTTCGCCGCCCGCAGGATGAGCGTCAGCAGCGCGGCGACCGCCAGGTTGACCAGCACCGCCACGATGCCGACGTAGATCGTCATCTTGGTGTCGAAGCCGAACTTCTCCAGCGGGAAGGCCGAGCCGCCGAAGTGCGCGCGCTTCGTCGCCGCGTTGGGGATCTGGTAGAGCATCCACATCCCGAGCCCCATGCCGGCCACCCAACCAACGATCAGGGCGGTGCGGTGGAACCAGCGGGTGTAGAGGCCCAGCGCCACCGCCGGCAGCGTCTGCAGGATGATCACGCCGCCGATGAGCTGCAGGTCGATGGAGAACTGCGGGTCCAGGAAGATGATGAACGCCAGCGCGCCCACCTTGACCAGCATCGAGGTGATCTTGGAGACCTGCGCCTCCTGTGCTGGGCTGGCGTCCCGCTTGAAGTACTCCTTGTAGATGTTGCGGGTGAACAGGTTCGCCGCCGCGATCGACATGATCGCCGCGGGCACCAGGGCGCCGATGCCGATGGCCGCGTACGCCACGCCGGCGAACCAGTCCGGGAACTGCTGGTCGAACAGGAGCGGCACCACCGTGTTGCTGTCCACACTGCCCGCCGAGGCCCCCGGCAGCGGCTTCACCTTCGCCGCGACCGCCATGTAGCCGAGCAGCGCGATCAACCCGAGCAGCAGGCTGTACGCCGGCAGCGCGGACATGTTCCGCTTGATCACGTCCCGGTTCCGGCTGGCCAGCACGCCGGTGATGCTGTGGGGGTAGAGGAAGAGCGCCAGCGCCGAACCGAACGCCAGCGTGACGTACTGGAGCTGGTTGTTGGCGTTGAGCAGGATGCCGTCGCCCGGGTTCGGTGAGGCCTTGAACTTCGCGTCGGCCGCATCGAAGATGCTGCCCCAGCCGCCGAGCTTGTACGGCAGGTAGAAGACCGCCACCAGGATCACGATGTAGATCAGCGAGTCCTTGACGAAGGCGATCAGCGCCGGGGCGCGCAGCCCCGACTGGTAGGTGTAGGCCGCCAGGATGGCGAACGCGATGATGATCGGCAGGTGCCGGGCCAGCGCGTTGTCGCCGGTCACGCCCATCGTCTTGAGCACCGACTCGATGCCGACCAGCTGCAGCGCGATGTACGGCATGGTGGCGACGATGCCGGTGATCGCGACCAGCAGCGCCAGGATCGGCGAGTCGAACCGGTTGCGGACGAAGTCGGCCGGGGTGACGTAGCCGTGCCGGTGCGACACCGACCAGAGCCGGCAGAGCACCAGGAAGACCAGCGGGTAGATGACGATCGTGTACGGCACGGCGAAGAAGCCCATCGCGCCCGCGCCGAACACCAGCGCCGGCACCGCCACGAAGGTGTACGCGGTGTACAGGTCACCGCCGACCAGGAACCAGGTGATCCAGCCGCCGAAGTTGCGGCCGCCCAGCCCCCACTCGTCCAGGTGGGCCATGTCGCGCGGTGCCCGCCACCGCGCGGCCACGAAGCCCATCGCGCTGACGAGCAGGAAGAGGAACGTGAAGACGATGATCTCGGTCAGATGGTCACGCCACATCACCGGTCACCCCGCTTCTTCGTCATCTGGTACACGAGCGTGGTGGTGGCGACGCCGAGCACGATCCAGGCCAGTTGCAGCCAGTAGAAGCGCGGGAACCCGAGGATCCGGGGCGAGTCGGCGTTGAAAAGGGCCGGGATCAGCGGCACCACGATCGGTATGAAAAGCAACCAGTTCCAGGGACTGTGGTCCTTCGCCCTGGATCGCGCCGTGGTGGGCGCCTCCGGTTCGGGTGCTGCCATGTGACACACCTCCGGGGTCGTAACTTGCCATGTGACGGCCGGAGGCTACGGCCCTGTGAGGGCGGTCACGTTCAGCGCTGCGAGAGCGGTGCGCCGAACGGCGTACCGGCTGCGCCGAGCGGTGCCGCCGTCCGTCGGGCGGGCGACGGGCACCGGCCGGGTCAGAGCCCGGTGAGGTGGGCGGTGTCGTTGACCGAGCGGACCGCGACGCCGCCGTCCGGGTACAGGTCGAGCACCGAAATGCCCGCGGTGTCCAGGTACAGCCGGTGCAGGAAGGCGTCCCCGGCCGCCAGCGCGTCGCGCAGCACCAGCTTGATCGGGGAGACGTGGGAGACCACCACCACCGTCTCCCCCGGGTACGCGTCGCGCAGCGCCTCGATCGCGCGGCCGACGCGCTCGGCCACCGCGACGAACGACTCGCCGTCCGGCGGGGCGATCGCGGTGGAGGCGAGCCAGGCGTCCAGTTCCCCGGCCCAACGCTCGCGTACCTCGGCGAAGGTCAGCCCCTCCCAGGCGCCGAAGTCGCACTCGATCAGGCCGTCGTCGGGCCGTACCGGGGGATTGCCGACGACCGCGGCGACCGCCTCGGCGGTGGCCGTACAGCGGGACAGCGGCGAGCTGACCACGGCCGCGACGGACGGGGCGAGCGCGGCCACCCGGGCGGCCGTGGCCCGGGCCTGGTCCCTCCCCCGGGCCGACAGCGGCACGTCGCCCCGGCCGGAGTAGCGCCGCTGCGCGGTCCACTCGGTCTCGCCGTGCCGGACCAGGATCAGCCGGGTGGCGGTCTCGGTGGGACGCGGCTCCCAGGAGGCCGGCGTGGTCGCCGGGTCGGTGCCGGTCTGCCGCCCGGGCCGCGTCCGAG
>NZ_QGGF01000155.1 GCF_003857015.1 Micromonospora globispora
ACCGGGGTGGGATCGACCGACGGCGGCGGAGCGGACCGCGGTGCCGGCGGTGGAGTGTCGGCACGCGCCGCCGGGCGGCGTCCGCCGGACGGGGTGCCGCCGAAGAGGTCGAGGAACGGGGAGTCGATGCCGCCGCTGTCGCCGATGGGCGACGGGCCGGTGGCCGGCTGCTCGTCGGCCGGCGGGGTGCCCCGGTCCGGCGCGGGCCGGGGCGGCTGGAAGACGCCGACCCGGCCCTGGCCGGGGCTGGTGACCAGGGTCGGGTCGAGGGCGACCTCGTCCAGCTCCTCGGCCTCCGGGTAGTCGAACGATCGCGCTCGGTTACCGTACGGCCCGGCGTGGCTCCCGGCCGGGGATCCCGGCGTGGAAGAGCGACTCATGCGACCGCCTCACCCGCGTCGTTCTTCTGCCCGATCGGGGTACGCCCGGTCATGCCAGTTCCTCCCGGATCCTGATCCGGCTCGCCACCAGGCGCGGGTCGCGCAGCTCGGCGGCCGGCTCCCGGGTGCGCCGCCAGTCCGTCAGCGCGGTGCGGATGACCATGCGCGCCGGCCGGTCCGGATCGACGTACCGGAAGATGAACGAGGTGGTCACGATGGCCAGCGAGATTTCCCAGGCCGGGAAGAGCTCCACCTGGAACGTGAACAGCCAGTGGATGAACATGTAGAGCGGTACGAGCAGCATGAACAGGCCGTACTGCGCGTACGGCAGGTGGACCGGAAGCGTGTAGCCGGGCGGCCCGAGATAGACCAGGCGGGCCCGGTAGATGTCGTCGTCGGTGCGCAGCCGCATTGTCGCCGGCGCCTATTCGAAGATCAGATTGATGAGGTAGTCGCCGACGAAGAAGAGTGTGGCGGCGCCGGCGATGAAGGCCAGGCCCACGATGGCGATGGCCGAGCTGGTCAGCACCTTGGAGATCTCGCCCCGGCTGGCGCGGCCGATGAAGATGACACCGAGCACGGCCAGCAGGATCGGCGCGATCTTGCTGGCGAAGAAGGTGACGACACCTTCGGTGTCGATGCCCTTCGGCGCCGGCTCGGCGAGTGGAGTCGACGCCAGGGTGTGGAGCGCGTGGCTGACGGCGGACGACGCCGCCCCCATGAGCTCGATGGCGATCACTGGAAACCTCCCCATGTCGCGGCCGGCGGCGCCGCGTTGGTGCAGTTAGGCATGCCTGGCGGGATGGTGCTCACGGGTGCAGCTCCGACGCTGTGCCCGTCGCCCACCACGGAGAGTGGTGAGCTTTGGGGGGATTCTTCCCGCTTCGGCCCTCCCTCCAGGCTTCGCCATCTCGATGCTGGGCAATTCCAAAGCGTACGGCCCGGCCACCTTTGCGACAACCCGCGAAGAGTCGACCCGATCGGGCCCCGACGCCCGATCGTACACCTGTTCCAATCCCCTTGTCAGTGCCCTTCTGCGCGGTGCCGGCCGGGGCCGCCGGAAGCCCTGCTCGCGACCGGTACGGTCTAGTCGTGACCGATCTGGTACGGGCGCAGGCCCCGGTGGTGATGGGCGTCCTCAACGTCACGCCCGACTCCTTCTCCGACGGCGGCAGATACTCCGATCTCGACGCCGCCGTGGGACACGGAGTGCGACTGCGGAAGGACGGCGCGGACCTCGTGGACGTGGGCGGTGAGTCGACCCGCCCGGGGGCGGACCGGGTCGACGCCGAGACCGAGATCGCTCGGGTGCTGCCGGTCATCCGCGAGCTGACCGCCGCCGGCATCCCGGTCAGCATCGACACCAGTCGCGCCCGGGTGGCCGAGGCGGCCCTCGCCGCCGGCGCGGACGTGGTGAACGACGTCTCGGGCGGCCTCGCCGACCCGGACATGGCCCGGGTGGTCCGGGACGCCGGCTGTCCCTGGGTGCTGATGCACTGGCGTGGGCACTCGCGCCAGATGCGCGACCTGGCCACCTACACCGACGTGGTCGCCGACGTCCGGGCCGAGCTGGCCCAGCGGGTCGACGAGGCGCTGGCCGCCGGGGTCGCGCCGGACCGGATCATCGTCGACCCGGGGCTCGGCTTCGCCAAGACCGCCGCGCACAACTGGGAACTCAGCGCCCGCCTCCCCGAACTGCTGGAACTCGGCTTCCCGCTGCTCTTCGGATCGAGCCGCAAGTCGTACCTGGGCCGCCTGCTCGCCGACGCCGACGGCAACCCCCGGCCGACCAGCGGCCGGGAGGCGGCCACCATCGCCACCAGCGTGCTCGCGGTGGCGGCCGGCGTCTGGGGGGTACGCGTGCACGACGTCCGCGGCACCGCCGACGCCCTCGCCGTCTGGCGCGCCACCGGCAGCCCCCGGCTGACGACGGGGGCCGGCGCCGCCGTCGGAAGCACCGCCACCCGCCCGCACCGACGCCAGGGAGAACGATGACCGACCGGATCCAGCTGACCGGGCTGCGGGCGCGCGGCCGGCACGGCGTCTACGACTTCGAGCGGGCCCAGGGCCAGGAGTTCGTGGTCGACGCCGTGCTCGAACTCGACCTGGCCCCGGCGGCGCGCTCCGACGAGGTGACCGACACCGTCCACTACGGCGAGCTGGCCGAGCGGCTGGTCGCGGTGCTCACCGGGGAACCGGTCAACCTGATCGAGACGCTCGCCGACCGGCTGCTCGCCGTCTGCCTGGCAGAACCCCTGGTCAATGCCGCGACGGTCACCGTGCACAAGCCGGAGGCCCCCATCCCGCACACCTTCCGGGACGTGGCGGTGACGATGCGGCGTACCCGATGACCCGGGCCGTGCTGTCGATCGGCAGCAACCTGGGCGACCGGCTGGCCCACCTGCGCTCGGCGGTGGCCGGGCTCGGGGACGCGGTCCTGGTGGTCTCCGGGGTCTACGAGACTCCACCGTGGGGGGACACCGACCAGCCGGCGTACCTGAACGCGGCGGTGATGGTCGCGGACCCGGCGGCGACCCCGCGGGACTGGCTGGAGCGGGCCCGGGCCGCGGAGAACGCGGCCGGGCGGACCCGCGACCCCGAGCGCCGGTTCGGGCCGCGCACCCTGGACGTGGACGTCATCGCGGTCTGGGACGACGCGGGGCAGCCGGTGCTCAGCGACGATCCCGAGCTGACCCTCCCGCACCCCCGCGCCCACCTGCGCGCCTTCGTGCTGCGGCCGTGGATCGACATCGAGCCGCACGGTCGGCTGCCCGGCCACGGCTGGCTGACCGACCTGCTCAACGCCGAGCCGCTGGCCGGGGACGCCCTGGAACTCAGTCCTCGGCCCGATCTGGCGATAGAGTCGGACACATGACCCAGTGGAGCCGGACGGCATGACCCAGGCGCAGTCCCCGCGCGACCCTGACCGCTTCCGGATGGGTCCCACCCGGATCTCCACCCTGGTGGTGGCCGGCCTCGCCGCCGCCGCGGTGGCCTGGCTGCTGATCAGCAGCTTCTACTACGACGTCGCGCCGAACCTGCCCTGGTTGCCGGTGATCACGCTGGCCACGCTGGCGGTGCTGGAGGGGTACGCGGCGGTCAACACCCGCAACCGGATCGAGCGCCGGCCCGGCCGTGATCCGGTCAACCCGTTGCTGGTCGCCCGGTTCGTCGTGCTGGCCAAGGCCTCCGCGCTGGCCGGGGCGATCTTCGCCGGCTTCTACGCCGGGATCACCGGGTGGCTCTTCATCGAGCGGACCAACGCCGCGGTCGGCGACCGGCCCGCCGCCGGGGCCGGGCTGCTCGCCTCGCTCGCCCTCGTCGCCGGCGCGCTCTGGCTGGAGCGGTCCTGCCGGGTGCCGGAACAGGAGGACGACGAGGACCGCGAGCCCGGCGACCGCGAGACCCCGCGCGGCCGCCTCTGATCAGGGGGTTCCCCCTACCCCCGCCCGCAGGTACCGTCCGTGGCGACCGGAGAGCAACGGCCGCCCCCGGTCCGTCGGGCGTCGGACCTGGACGGCCGAACGTGGGAGGCGCAGGGCATGGCGTACGACGAAACGGGCCGGGGTGGGCCGGCGGAACCGTCGTCCGGCGTACCCGCGGCCGTGCTCGAGAACGTCTTCGACGACCCCGTGCACGGGGAACCGGGCCGGGACCGGATCGCCGTCCACGTGGTGTGGGAGGTCCTGCTGCTGGTCGGGCTGGCCGGCCTGACGTACCTGCTGTGGCGGGAGAACGCCGACGCGCTGCGCGGTGACGGCCTGAAGGCGCTGCTGGTCGACGTGGTCGCGCTCGGCCTGCTCACCCTCGCCGCCGGGCTGAGCCTCCGGGCCGCCGTGCCCAACCTGGCGGTCGGGCCGGTTGCGGTGGCCGCCGCGCTGCACTTCGCCGAGCAGGGCGACCGGGGCGTCCGGGAGGCCATCGTCCCGGCCCTGGTGGTGGCCGCGCTGGGCGGCCTGGCCCTGGCGTGGGCAGTGGTGGTGCTGCACGTGCCCGGCTGGGCGGCCAGCCTGGCCGGCGCGGCCGGGGTGATCGTGTACATCGAGCGACGCACCACCCCGATCGTCGTCCAGGGCGGGTACGACCCGCGTCGCACGGCCTTCTACCTCTTCGCCGGCTTCGCCGCGGTGGCCGTCCTCGGCGGCCTGTTCGGCGCGATCCGGGCGATCCGGCGACTGGTCGGGCGGTTCCGACCGGTCGCCGACCCGGCCCGGCGCCGGGGCGCGGTGGCCGCGATGGTGGCCGCCTTGGCCCTGATCGTGTCGACCGTGCTGGCCATGCTCGCCGGGGTGCTGATCGCGGCCAACGGCAACGGCCCGGTCGCCCCGGCCTCCGGGCTGGACTGGTCGGTGCTGGCGATCGGCACCGCGCTGCTCGCCGGCACCAGCGCGTACGGCCGACGGGGCGGCATCTTCGGCACGCTGATCGCGGTCAGCCTGGTCGTGGTCTTCCTCTCTTGGGTGCAGGCGCGCGGCTGGACGGTCAGCCGGTGGACCGTCGGTGGGGTCGCCCTGGGCGTCGGCCTGCTGGTCACCCGCCTGGTCGAGGCGCTCGGCCGACCCCGAGTGGTGGCCGGCGAGGCGGTCGAGCTGGGACCGCCCGGCGACGGCACCATCAGCGCGGGCTGGTCGTTGGCCCGCCCGGGCCCGGTCGACAACTGGTCCCCGGCCCTGCCGGTGCAGACCACCGAGACCACGGTCGACCCCTGGGAATCCCGCTGGGACACCGACGGCCGCTGACCCTCCCCACCGGCCCTGGGCGTGGCGTAGGGGCACCCGGGCGGCGCCGGGCCGCGTCCGGCGGGCCGGACCTGATCTCGTTGGTTAGGCTCAGCGGCATGAGCGAGACTCCTGCCACCGGCGCCAGCGGCCGTACTTTCGACGAGCTCGACAAGCTCTCCACCGAGGAGTTGCGCGAGCAGGCGTTCGCCCTGGCCCGGGAGCACCGCGACGTCGGGTTCTTCTGGTCGGTGCTGCGACACCTGCCGAACGCGGACGAGGCCGCCGCGCTGGACGGCGCGCCCAACTCCGTCGGGCCGACCATCGACGAGGCCAACGCCCTCTGGCGGGAGCTGACCGGGCACGGCTACGAGGAGTCCGCGCCGCTGCTGCGGGCCGCCTTCATCGACTACCTGATGAAGCACTGATTCCTCGGATGACCGCCCGCCGTTCCACGGCGGTCGCGCGTACGCGCAGGTTTGCCCGGCGGCGCGGGCCGGGAAATGACCGCCCCATGGCCCTCACCAACCGCCCCCGGACCGTCAGCGGGTACGGCACCGCCGCAGGCACCGGCGCCCTCGCCGCTCTTCTCCTCGTCGGGGTGTGCGGCAGCCCGATGTACGCGGGCTGGGTGCAGGACCACACCGACCCGAACGGGGCGGGCGGCTGGTTCCTCCGGCTGCTCGCCTGGCCAGCCTGGAAACTGCACTCCGACGACCCGCACCAGGGGGTGCTCGCCAACGACCTGCGCGCCATCCTGCTGGTGATCCTGGCGGTGGCCTTCCTCTACCTGCTGCCGACCTCGCAGGCGGCCCGGGTGCAGAGCTCGGCCAGTCAGTTCTTCTCCGGCTGGGCGGCGTACGTCCTGGCCGCCGGCTTCGCCGCCCTGCTCGCCGCGCTCCTCGGCCCGGACGGCTCGCTCTACGCCGCTTTCCAGGCCACCGGCACGGGCGTCACGTACGGCTTCTTCGCCGGCTGGATCGTCGGCACGGCCAGCCTCGGCGGCCGGGCCTGACGCCCGCCGCTCGGCATCTCAGGACGATCGCGGCCGGCGGCGGCCCGCCGATCGGCATCGCGGGGGCCATCGCCGGCCGGCGGCGGCCCGCCGGTCAGCCCTCCGGGTGACCGAGGCCGAGCAGCCGTTGCCGGCTGAGCAGGCCGACCGGTTCCCCCTCCTCGGTGACCACGGCCTGCTCGGCGGCCGCGCTGAGCAGCACGGCCAGCGCGTCGTACGCGGAGCCACCCAACGATAGTTGCGGCAGGTCGGTCGTACCGCCGGCCGGGGGAAGTGGATCCAGCACCGCCCGGGTGACCGGGGTGACCGCCAGCCGCCGGATGCCCCGGTCGGCCCCGACGAACTCGCGGACGAACGGGGAGGCGGGCGCCCCGAGCAGCGCGGCCGGGGTGTCGTACTGCTCCAGCCGACCGCCCTCGGAGAGCACCGCGATCCGGTCGCCCAGCCGGACCGCCTCGTCGAGGTCGTGGGTGACCAGCACGATGGTCTTGCGGACCTCGGCCTGGAGGCGGAGGAACTCCTCCTGGAGCCGGGCCCGGACGATCGGGTCGACGGCGGAGAACGGCTCGTCCATCAGCAGCACCACCGGGTCGGCGGCGAGCGCCCGGGCCACCCCGACCCGCTGCCGCTGGCCGCCGGAGAGTTCGTGCGGGTAGCGGCGGCCGAACTGCGCCGGGTCGAGGCCGACCAGGTCCAGCAGCTCGTCGACCCGGCGGCGGGTCCGCTCCCGGGGCCAACCGAGCAGCCCCGGTACGGTCGCCACGTTGGCGCTGACCGTCTGGTGTGGAAAGAGGCCGACGTTCTGGATGACGTACCCGATCCGCCGGCGCAGCCGCACCGGGTCGACCTGGGTGACGTCCTCGTCGCCGAGCAGGATCCGACCGCCGGTCGGCTCGATCAGCCGGTTGATCATCCGCAGCACGGTGGACTTGCCGCAGCCCGACGGGCCGATCAGTACCGCCAGCTCGCCCGCCTTCACCTCCAGGCTCAGCTCCCGCACGGCCTCGGTCCCGTCCGGGTAGCGCTTGCGGACCGCGTCCAGCGTGATCGAGGCTGCGCCGTGTCCGGCGTCGCCGGTGGTCTCCGGGGTAACGTCCACGTGTGTCCCTCCACCTGAGCTACCGGGCCGCCCCGGGTAACCCGTGGTTCTCCTGGCAGTACGTGCGGGACAACTCTGACACGATCCTCGCCGCGCTGCGTGAGCACGCCTCGCTGACCGGCCGGGCCGTGCTGATCGCCGCCCTGGTGGCGGTGCCGCTGGCGGTGGCGGCGTACTGGTTCCGTTCCCTTGCCGGGCCGATCCTGGCCCTCACCGGGGTGCTCTACACGATCCCATCGCTGGCGCTCTTCGCGTTCCTCGCGCCGTACCTGGGCATCGGCGCGCTCACCGTGCTCAGCGTGGTGGTGCTTTACGCCCTGCTGGTCATCGTGCGCAACGCGATGGCCGGGCTGAACCAGGTGCCGCCCGAGGTCCGCGAGGCGGCCGAGGGGATGGGGTACGGCCGCTGGGGCCGGCTGTTCCGGATCGAGCTGCCGCTGGCGCTGCCCGGCATCCTCACCGGCCTGCGGCTGGCCACCGTCTCCACGGTGGCCCTGGTGACCGTCGGCGTGGTGGTCGGCCGCGGCGGCCTCGGGCAGCTCATCTTCGCCGGCTTCCAGAACAACTTCTACAAGGCCCAGATCATGACCGGGACGGTGCTCTGCGTGCTGCTGGCGCTGGTGCTCGATCTGCTCCTCGCGGGGGTCGGCCGGTTGTTGACCCCGTGGCTGCGGGGGAGGGCCGGATGAACGCGATCGAGCAGGCCATCGTCTGGCTGAACGACCCGCTGAACTGGACGAACCCGGGCGGCATCCTGGACCGGCTCGGCGAGCACCTGGGGATGTCCGCCGCGGCGGTGTTGCTCGGCTGCCTGGTGGCCTGGCCGGTGGGGCTCTGGCTCGGGCACACCGGTCGGGGCGGCGGCGCGGTGCTGCTGGTGTCCAACGTCACGCTGGCGGTCCCGACCCTGGCGCTGCTGACCATCCTGCCGCTGACGTTCCTCGGTTTCGGTCGGCCCTCGGTGGTCGTCGCGCTGGCCGTCTTCGCGGTGCCGCCGCTGCTGGCCAACGCGTACACGGGCGTCCGGCAGGCCGACCCGGAGGCCCGGGACGCGGCGCGCGGGATGGGGCTCTCCGGCGGGCAGGTGCTGCGCCGGGTCGAGCTGCCGCTCGCGGTGCCGTACCTGGCCGCGGGCTTCCGTACCGCGGCCGTGCAGGTGGTCGCCACGGCGGCCCTGGCCTCGTTTGTCAACGGCGGCGGGCTGGGCCAGATCATCCGGGCCGGGTTCGGACTGGACATCGCGGCCGGCGGCGGGCAGATCATCGCCGGCGGCGTGCTGGTGGCCGGGCTCGCCCTGCTCGTCGAGCTGATCCTGGCGCTGGTGGAGCGGGTGGTCACCCCACGGCCGCTGCGCCGCACCAGTCGCCGCGCCGCCCGCCGGGCGGCGGACGCGGTCACCGGCGGCTGACCCCGGCGGTACGCCGGCGCGGCGGCCGGACGATGACGATCCGGTGACGAAGCTCCCCCTGGGTTGTCGGTCCCCCCGGGCAGGATGTTGGGTGGATCTCGCGGGCGACCGAGCGGACGGATCGCCCGTCGGACACGCGGCCGGCCCGACGGGTCGCGCCGGGACACGGAAGGCGGGCATGATGCGCGCACGTACAACCCTGGCGATGGGGGCGGTCGGCGCTCTCGCCGCGGCCGGGCTCCTCGCCGGCTGCGGTGGCGCCGGTTCCTCCGGCACCGACGCGCCCGAGAAGGGCGCCTCCGGGGCCGGTTGCGCCCCCGTCGCGGGCGACCAGCTGGTCGTCCTCAACGACGACAAGAAGCTCCAGAACACCGACAACATCCTCCCGGCGATCAACGCGAAGGCGGCCAGCCCGCAGCTCGTCGCCGCGCTGGACAAGGTCTCCGCGGCGCTCGACACGCCGAAGCTGATCGAGCTCAACAAGTCCGTCGACGTCGAGCGGCAGACCCCGCAGGTCGCGGCGAAGGAGTTCGCCGACGCCAACGACGTGACGGAGGGCATCGAGAAGGGGCCGGGCGGGTCGATCACGGTCGGCGCGGGCAACTTCAGCGAGAGCCAGACCCTCGCCGAGCTCTACAAGATCGCCCTCACCTCGGCCGGTTACCAGGTCAAGGTGCAGACCATCGGCAACCGGGAGCTCTACGAACCGGCGCTGGAGAAGGGCGAGATCCAGGTCGTCCCGGAGTACGCCGCCACCATGGCGGAGTTCCTCAACACCAAGGCGAACGGCAAGGACGCCCAGCCGGTCTCCTCGCCCGACCTGGACAAGACGGTCAACGCGTTGAAGGCCGCCGGTGACAAGGCCGGCATCAGCTTCGGCAAGCCGTCCGGGGCCCAGGACCAGAACGCGTTCGCCGTCACCAAGGCCTTCGCCGACAAGTACAAGGTCGCCAGCCTCTCCGACCTGGCCAGCAAGTGCTCCGGCAAGGCCACCGTGCTGGCCGGCCCGCCGGAGTGCCCGCAGCGGCCCAAGTGCCAGGCCGGTCTGGTCGAGGTCTACGACTTCAAGGGCGGCTCGTTCAGCTCGCTGGACGCGGGGGGCCCGCAGACCAAGAACGCGCTGAAGACCGGCACGGCCAGCGTCGGCCTCGTCTTCTCCTCGGACGCGGCGCTCGCCGGAAGCTGATCGCCTACGACTGTTCCGATGCGGCGCGTCTGACGCCGCGCCGCGACCCGGAACAGTCGCTGGTCGCCGACGGGCTCCCCGGGGTCCGTCGGCGACCGGCCGCCGGGAGAGCACAGACCCTGGTGACCGGGCTGACATCGGTGCTTTCGGCCCGTTCCCAGGCGGGGCAACTCTCGGTACTGTGCACAGCCATGCCCGCCCCGGTTATCCCCGCCGCGAAGCGCAGTTCGTCGCTGCTGACCGTCCTGTTCTGGGTCGGTGTGGCGCTCGCCCCCGTGGCGGCGCTGATCCTTCTCGTCGCCGACGGCAACGGCCCGCTGCGCTTCGGTGCCGTACTGGCCATCCTGGCCGTGGTGCTGATCGGCCTCTCCATCGCGCTGCGGGCCGAGGGTGGCGGAGGGTCGGCCGGCTCGGAGCAGATGCTGGCCGAGGTCGAGCAGCTGGGCCGGGAACTGCGCAGCGAGATCGTGGCCGCCGCGCAGCGCGGCAACCAGGCGCTCGACCAGGCGCAGCGGACCCAGGAGGCGGTCGCCGCGCTGCGTCGTCGGCTGGACGTGGCGGCCGCCGGCATCGCCGCCGCGGCCGGCATCACCGCCTCCGAGGAGCC
>NZ_QGGF01000508.1 GCF_003857015.1 Micromonospora globispora
TGACCCGCCGCGGCGGCGGCGCCACCCAGGGCGGCCGTGCCGAGGCCGGCGGCGAGGGCGCCGCCGCGAACGAGCGCGCGCCGGCTGACCGCGCGGGCTCCGGTCGTACCGTCGTGGCCCATCGGTCCCCTCCCGTGACACAGTGGACGGCGCCGCCGTCCCGGGCGCGACCGATGATCGCACGCGTCGACCGGGGAGCGGTCAGTCGGTGGCGCCGCAGCGCCGGGTCAGCGACCGCCGGCGCGGAACACCTCGGCGACGGTCCGCAGGATCACCTTGACGTCGAGCCAGAGCGACCAGTTCTCGATGTAGTAGTTGTCGAAGCGCGCCCGGTCGGAGATCGGGGTGTCGCCGCGCAGGCCACTGACCTGAGCGAGCCCGGTGAGTCCCGCGGGCACCCGGTGGCGCATCGCGTAGTGCGGGTACTCGGCGGAGAACTTCGCCACGAAGTACGGCCGCTCGGGACGCGGCCCGACGACGCTCATGTCGCCGCGCAGGATGTTCCACAGCTGCGGCAGTTCGTCCAGGGAGGTCCGCCGCAGGAAGCGGCCGATCGGGCCGACCCGCCGGTCGTGGGCGATGGACCAGTTCGTCTGCGACTCCCGCTCGTCCGCCGGGCGCATGGACCGGAACTTGACCAGCTGAAAGGGGTGACCGTGCCGGCCGATCCGCTCCTGCTGGAAGAAGATCCCGCGGGGGCCCTCGAGCGCGGTGGCCAGTACGCAGAGCAGCAGCACCGGGCTCAGCAGCAGCAGCGCCACCAGGGCGAACAGCACGTCCGACACCCGCTTGACCGCCCAGCGCGGACCGGAGAGGGTGGTGGCGCCGATCTTCACCACCGGGATGGCGCCGATGTGATCGGCGTTGCCGCCGTACGACCGGGTGCCCCAGAGCCGGGGCGCCGCCCAGAGGTCGCAGGCCGCGCTGGCCGGGCGGCGCAGCAGTTCCATCAGAACCGATTCCGGGCAGCTCGGATCTGCGATGATCAGCACCTCGCACCCGGCCAGCCGGACGAGCTGTTCCAGGTCCGCCACGGTGCCGATCAGCGGCATGCCGCCCGGCAGCGGGGACGGGTCGGCGTCCACGCAGCCGACGAAGCGCAGGCCGTACTCGGGGTACCGGCGCAGGAGGCGGGCCAGTTCGCTGCCCACCGGGCCGGCCCCGATCACGATCGCGTTGTGCTCCACCCAGCGCCGTTTGCGCGCCACCACCGTCACCTTCCGGGTGATCGCCCGGCTGACGATGACCAGTCCGGCGGAGAGGGCCACCCCGCGCATGAAGCCGACCACGTACTCGGCCGATTCGTGGCGCAGGGCCGCGATGATCGCCACCACCGCGGCGGAGGCGAGCAGCCGCCCGCCGAGGCTCGGCAGCTCGTCGAGGATGCTCAGGTGCCGGCGGGCCCGGTACAGGCCGCCACCGGCGAAGAGCGCGACGGTGAGCCCCGCCATGACCAGCGTGCCGCGCCAGTACCGGTCGGAGAGCAGCAGCGGGGCGAGCAGCGCGGCGAGGTCCGCCGGGGCGGTGATCATCCAGGCCCGCAGCCGGCGGGTCCGCAGGGAAGCGCGCGAGCTGGCGTACGGCAGGACGGCCGTCGTGTCGAGGCCCGGGCGGGCTGGCGGGGCTGGTGGCTCGCGCACCGCGGGACCGGACTTAGGCGGATCGTCCTCTCCGGACTCTCCATCCTGGAGCGGTTCGACGCCGCTGGACGGTCCGGTGCGCTGCGTGCTGAGCAGCAGCTGCTCACTGGTCGCAGGCTGAGTCGTCATGGTGTGTGTGACCTCCCCGTGATCGCCACGGAGGCCTGTCACGGGGCCGCCGGGCGAACGCAGGATACGGCGCGGTCGATACGGGCGGCCAGAGCCGCCCCGGGTGATTCCTGTCTACGTTCCGGCACTCGCAATGTCCGAAGTAGAGTCACGTCGCACCGCGTCGAAGAGCTTCTCCGCCCCGGGCTTGTCGGCGAAGACCACGCTTTCGCTGCCCACTCGGCCGGTGCCCTTGGTCGGGCAGGTGAAGAAGCTCAGGTTGCCGCTGCGCAGATGCCGCAGCTCGGTGGCGAAATCCAGAATGGACAGCGATTGGTCGACCGAGACCGCATTGGTCGTGGCCTGGAGAAAGGCGTTCAGCTTCGCCGGGTTCGACAGCGTCCCGCCGGAGGCGGCCTTGTCCAGGATCGCCTTGATGACCTGTTGCTGGTGGCGGATTCGCGCGAAGTCGCCGTCGGCGAAGGCGTACCGCTCGCGCGCGTAGTCGAGCGCGGCGGCTCCGTCCACCTTCTGTCGACCTTGGACAAAGGTCCGCTTGCTGTCCGAGTTCAGTGAGTGGGTGGAGGTGAAGCTCGTCTCCACGTCGATCTCGATCCCGCCGAGCGCGTCGACGATCTCCTTGAATCCGGCGAAGTCCACCATGGCCACGTGGTCGATCCGGACTCCCGTGAAGCTCTCCACGGTCTGCACCATCAGCGGCACGCCACCCCAGGCGAAGGCCGCGTTGATCTTCGCGTCTCGACCGCCGTGCTGGCCGTTCTTCGACCGCGGCACGTGCACCCAGGTGTCCCGCGGGATCGAGATGAGCTGAGCGCTGGCCCGGTCCTTCGGCAGGTGGGCGAGGATGATGGTGTCCGAGCGGGAGCCGGAGCTGTTCTCCGGATCACGAGAGTCGCTGCCGAGGATCATGATGTTCAGCGCGTCCTTGGCGACGACCTGCGGGCGGGCCTGCTCCGGCACCTCCGTGAAGGCATCCACCCGCTCGATGCCCGACTCCACCGAGCGCAGGTAGAAGGCGCCGGCGCCCACTGCACCGGCGCCCAGGAGCACCACCACCAGCAGAATGATCAGGGCGATCCGGCGTCCCCGCCGGCGACGCCCGGCTGGCGGCGTGGTGACGCTGTCCACAGCGGACGGAAGCGCCGCCCGATCCGTTGCACGGTCCGCGATCTGCTGGCGATCTGGCATGGGCGCGATGCTACTGAGTCACGCCGAGGGCCGGGGACCCTCGTCCGACCGGTGGACCGCACCCAGCCGACCCGGTGAATGAAAACTTTCCTCGTCAGCGACCCGCTTCACCTGGTAGAACCCTCCCGTGGACGCAACGAAGCTCCGACGGGTCATCGCCCGCACCCCGCTGGCGCCGGTCGCCGCCTTCCCGAAGCGGCTGGCGCGGGTCGCCCGGTACGACGCCAAGGTGCTCCGCACCTCCGCCCGCTGGCTGGTCACCTCACGGGAGCACCACAACTACACGTACGAGCTGACCAAGCTGAGCCGGCACCACCTCGCCTGGTTCGTCAGCGTCGTCTGCGACGTGCCGGTCAAGCAGGTCCGGGCCTACCTCAACGAGATCGAGACCGACGAGCAGCTGCGCCGGCACATCGAGCAGGCCACCGCCACCGCATCCCGCCGTGGCCTGGCCGACAAGCACGTCCGGTACGCCCGCCGGATCGGCTGGTACGCCATCGTCCGCGCCCGCAAGCCCGCCCACGTGGTCGAAACCGGCGTGGACAAGGGGCTGGGCAGCTGCGTACTGGCCGCCGCGCTGCTGCGCAACACCGCCGAGGGGCACCCCGGCCGGCTCACCTCGCTGGACATCAACCCCGAGGCCGGATACCTGGCCCGGGCGACGCCCTGGGCGAACGTGGTGGACCTGGTGATCGGCGACTCGGTCGCCTCGATCGGCGCGCTCGACCGCCCGGTCGACCTCTTCCTGCACGACAGCGACCACAGCCGGGTGCACGAGAGGAGCGAGTTCGAGGCGGTGGAGCCGAAGCTCGCCCCGAACGCGATGCTGCTCACCGACAACGTCACCGTCACCAACGTCCTCGCCGAGCACGCCGAACGCACCGGCCGGCGCTTCCTCGCCTACCGGGAGACCCCGGCCCGCCACTGGTACCCGGGCGACGGCATCGGGGTGGCCTGGTGAGGCTCGCCGCCATCCACACGTACCCTGTCAAGGGCTGCCACCGGCTCGACCACGACGGCGCCCGGGTCGAACCGTGGGGCCTGGCGGGCGACCGGCGCTGGATGGTGATCGACGAGCACGGCGTCGGCGTCACCCAGCGGGAGGCCGCCGAGCTGGTCACCCTGCACGCCACCCCGCGCGATGGCGGGCTGCTGCTGCGCGCCGCCGACCGCCCCGACGTCGACGTGCCCGAGCCGGCCGCGGCGGAGCCGGCCCTGGTACGGGTGTTCCGCAGCCGGCTGCCCGTCCCCGCACTGCCCGCCGGGCCGGCCGCCGACGACTGGCTCGGCGCGCTGCTCGGCCGACCGGTACGGCTGGTCTGGCTGGGCCGACCCGGCACCTCAACCCCGACGAGCGCGACCACGACACCGGCGACCAGGTCAGCTTCGCCGACGAGTACCCGCTGCTGCTGACGAGCCGCACCTCGCTCGACGCGCTCAACGGCTGGCTCGCCGAGGCCGGCGAGCCGCCGGTACCGATGACCCGTTTCCGCCCCAACCTGGTGGTCGACGGCGCCCCGGCCTGGGCCGAGGACGGGTGGGCGGGCCGCCGGCTCCGGGTCGGCTCGACCGTCCTCCGCGCCGCCGGGCCGTGCGACCGCTGCGTGGTCACCACCACCGACCAGGAGACGGGGGTACGCGGCAAGGAGCCCCTGCGCACCCTCGCCCGGCACCGCACCATCGGACAGAAACTCCTCTTCGGGCTGCACATGGTGCCCGACGGGCCGGGCGAGGTGCGCGTCGGCGACCCGGTCGCCGTCGAGGACTGACCCGCTCCGGCGGGTCTTGTCGCCGAACCTGCTCCGGTCGATGATGGCCGCAGTGGTCACGTCGACAGAGGAGTCGAGATGCAGGTGGTCCACCATTCCCGCGTCGCGTGGGACACCGCCCGGTTGATCGTCGGCGCGACGGACGACGAGGACCTGTTCGGCTGGCTCAGCCACGAGATCGGCGACCTGCTCGGACCGACCATCGAGGACGCGCTCCGGGACACCCGGGACCAGGTACGCCGGGGCGGCCGTGACCGCGCGCTGGTGGAGTCCGGCCTGTGGCGGGTCCGCCTGGAGGACACCCTGCGCGACCGGCCGGCGCTCGCCGAGGAGCTGCGCTCCCTGACCACGATCGGCTCCGGCCTGCTCCGCGCCCGGCACCCCTGACCGCCGGCGCTCCACCGTGCCTCGCCCGGCCGCTTGGCCGCAGGTCAGGCCGCCGGCCCGGCCAGGTCCAGCCACATGAAGACCTCGTCCCGGTCGTCGTCGGGGGCGAGCCGCAGCGCGCGGGGCAGCCGGCCCACCTCCCGGTAGCCGAGCCGCCCGTAGAACGAGTCCAGGCCGAGCCCGTCGCGGATCGTGACGTGCAACGCCTCCACGCCAAGTTCACGGCCGAGCCGCTCGGCCTCCCGCATCAGCGCGACGCCGTACCCACGACCCTGCGTGTCCGGGTGGACCATCACCCGCTTGAGCACCCGCCAGTGCGCCTTCAGGTGGAACCGGTTGTCCCCGATGATCAGGATGCCGACCAGCCGGTCACCCTCGTAGCCGACGAGCAGCCGGTCCGGGC
The DNA here is from genome assembly GCF_003857015.1 of Micromonospora globispora. Lineage (GTDB taxonomy): Bacteria > Actinomycetota > Actinomycetes > Mycobacteriales > Micromonosporaceae > Micromonospora > Micromonospora globispora. The sequence continues at coordinate 5,517 of NZ_QGGF01000508.1, forward strand.
CCTCGGTGAGGTCGGCGAAGGTCGCCTCGGCGGTGGGCCGGACGTCCGCGCCGGTCACCGGGGCCACGAAGCCGACGGCGCCGCCGGCGTTGGTGACGTCCACCCAGAGGTCGACGATCTGCTCGCACAGGGTGGGCGTGAGTTCGGGATCGAGGACGAAGCGCAGGCTCACGGCCGCCATCCTGGCGCAGTGGCGGAGCCTCAGCCCCGCGATCGTGATCTAGCCGACACCGCCGTTAAACGGGGAGAAGTAGGGCCGGCGGGACTCGAACCCGCACTGGTACGGACCTAAACCGTATGCCTCCTGCCAGTTGGGCTACGGCCCCTTCACCTCGTACACCGTCATTTTCCACGGCGGCTCCGGCTGACGGCGAAGCCGCCTCCCGATCGGGAAGCCGGTCGGTGTCACAGCCTTCGGATCGTAGACCACGCCCGGCCCGACCACAGCTGGCCTGGGGTCGCCGGCGTCGCTGGCCGTCTGGTAGTGCCATTCGGGGCGAAGCAATCGGAGGTTGTGGGGTCGATTGTCCAGGAAATCACCGCTGACGTGATCAACACGTGGAGTCAGCGCGCTCCCTGCCACGCGGCGCTGAATCCGCAGGCCTCCTACTTACCCCTAGCGCGGCTGCCTGTTACTCCACTCCCGCCGACCCGCTGAGCCTAGAGCGTCGGGCCTCCGGCGTGCTGAGGCCGGCCTCCTTCAAGATGAGATGCACGGTGCGGTGGCTGATTGGCCGGTCTTGGTCCAATGCGTGGGCCAGGCCGAGGGCAATCTTCCGTGAACCCCAGTAAGGGTGGGCGAGAGCAAGGCGCACAACGGCATCGCGGAACTGCCGCCGTACGGGGCGTCGCCCGGGCGCGGCTGGGGCCGTACGGTTCCGGTCGCCTCCAAGCGTCGGCGCATCCTGCGCACTCGATCCCGGCTGCAGTTCATCCGCCGCCCAGCCGCCACCGCTGTGAGTTCTCCTGCGGCGACTTGGCGCACCAACGCAACCACCTCTTGCTCCTCAAGCGGCGAGGTGGACCCGCCCGCCTGCGCCAGGCGGCTTGCTGGGTCATCCGGCGGGTCATCCTGCGTATGGCGGAGGGCATCCTCCCCCGCCGGCCGCCGGTTCCTCCGCCCGGCATAGGTGGCTGTCTGGCTGTGGCAGTTCGGGCAGAGCAAGCGAAGGTTGGGCGGACGGTTGTCGAGGAAGTCGCCATTGATGTGATCGACGTGCAGGACCAGCGGACGGCCTTGCCATGTTGTGCCCACGCCGCAGATCTCGCACTGCTCGGGAAGGCCGATGAACGCCAGGGCTCGCTTCAGACGGAACCCGGGGGTTCTACGGGCATCAGGTGCCAGTTTGACCAACACCTCTGTGGAGGGCCGGCGCCGCCCGATACGACCACGGCTGTACAGCTGGCCGGTGAAGTGGGACGTGTCGATGCCGAAGCGCTTCAGTTGCCGGCTGATGTGCGCGTGCGACCCACCGCTGATGCGTACCCCGAGCAGCCGCATCACCTCGGTGACGCTCCGAGCCTGCGCCGCCGCTTCCGCCAGCCGCTCGGGTGAGTATCTGTACCGGACCACGGACGCACCGTAGCGACGCGGTGCGACAGCCTCAGTCGAGGCCGAGGTCGCGGCGCAGCTTGGCGACGTGGCCGGTGGCCTTGACGTTGTAGAGCGCGCGCTCGATCTTGCCGTCCTCGTCGATGACGAAGGTCGAGCGGATCACTCCGGTGACCGTCCGGCCGTACATCTGCTTCTCGCCGTACGCGCCGTACGCGGTCAGCACGGCCTTGTCGGTGTCCGCGACCAGCGGGAAGGTGATGGCGTCCCGGTCGCGGAACTTGGCCAGCTTTTCCGGCTTGTCGGGGGAGATGCCGACCACCTCGTAGCCGGCGGCCTGGAGCGAGGCGAGCGAGTCGCGGAAGTCGCAGGCCTGCTTGGTGCAGCCGGGGGTCATGGCGGCCGGGTAGGCGTACAGGATGACCTTGCGGCCGCGCAGGCCGGCCAGGGAGAGCGTCCCGCCGGTGTCGGTGGGGAGGGTGAACTCGGGCGCGGGGTCGCCGGGGCTGAGGCGGTCGGTCATGGCGGAGACGATACCGCTGTCGTACGACGTGGCCGCGCCGGTGACGCGCCGTGGCAGGTGATCAAGACCATGGCTTGTTGCAAAATCTTGGCAACAGTGGCGCGCCGGAAATAGGCTGACCGTGCCGGCGTGCGCCCGCCCGCCGCGCCCTGGGAGGTCGAGTGGAAACCCTGGCGATGCACATCTCGAACGGGATCATCAACGGCCCCGTCGCCGCCGTCTTCGCCGCCTTCGCGCTCGCCGTGCTCACCCTCTGTGTCCTGCGCGGGCGCCGCGACCTGGACGACCGGCTGGCCCCGATGGCGGGCCTGGTGGCCGCGTTCATCTTCGCCGTGCAGATGCTCAACTTCCCGATCTTCACCGCCGGCGTCAGCGGCCACCTGCTCGGCGGCGCGCTCGCCGCGCTGCTGGTCGGCCCGTGGGTCGGCGCGCTCTGCGTGGCGGTGGTGCTGGTCGTGCAGGCGCTGGTCTTCGGCGACGGCGGGGTGGCCATGCTCGGCCTCAACATCACCAACATGGCGATCCTCGGCACCGCGGCCGCGTACCTGCTGATCGCGCTGCTGCTGAGGGTGCTGCCGCGCACACCGGCCGGGCTGGGCGTCACCGCGTTCGTCTCCGCCCTGGTCAGCGTGCTCGTCGCCAGTCAGGGCTTCGTCCTGCAGTACTGGCTCGGTGGCACCACCGACCTGGGCGGCAACCTGGCCGGCCTGGCCGGCACGATGGCCGGCGTCCACCTGCTGATCGGCATCGGCGAGGGCCTGGTCACCGCCACCACCGTGGTCACCGTCGCCAAGGTCCGCCCCGATCTGGTGTACGCGCTGCGCGCCCGCAAGCCGGCCGCGCTGGCTCCCGCCGTACCGGTCACCGGTGGTGTCCGATGAGGAAGCGCACCTGGGGTTTCGTCCTCGGCGGGCTGCTGGTCGCCCTGCTGCTCGCCGGCGTGGTCAGCAACTACGCCTCCTCCCACCCGGACGGGCTGGACTCGTCGCTGCTCAAGGGCTGCACGGTGAACGCCGACGGCCAGATCACCGGCGGCAGTTGCCCCGCCCAGCAGACGAAGGGCCACGAGCTCGCCGACGGCCCGCTGGCCGGTTACGGCATCCGCGGCCTGAACAACAGGTTCCTCTCCACCGGCCTCTCCGGCGTCGCCGGTGTGTTGCTCACCTTCGCGCTGGGCGGCGGCCTCTTCTGGCTGGCCCGCCGCCGCGGCCCGGCCGCCGGTGACCCCACCGGCAGCGACGCGACTGCCGCCGACGACCCGTCGCCGCGCGGCGACCGTCGCCACTGATCGCCATGGGTGCCGGACACGCGCACGTGCTCTACCGGGAGTCCACCTCGCCGGTGCACCGCCTGCCGCCCGAGGTGAAGATCGCCGCGATGGTGGTCTTCACCGTCGCCGTGGTCGCCACGCCCCGCGAGGCGTACTGGGCCTTCGGCGGGTACGCCCTGCTGGTTGCCGCCGTGGCGGCGCTGGCCCGGGTGGGTCCGCGCTGGCTGGTCAGCCGGGCGCTGATCGAGCTGCCGTTCGTGCTCTTCGCGTTCGCGCTGCCCTTCCTCGGGGCGGGGGAGCGGATCGAGGTGGCCGGGCTCAGCCTCTCCGTCGACGGGCTGCTCGGCGGCTGGAACATCCTTGCCAAGGGCACCCTCGGCGTACTGGCGTCGCTTCTGCTCGCGGCGACCACGACGACGCGGGATCTGATCATCGGCCTCGACCGGCTGCGCTGCCCGCAGATCCTCACTCAGATCGCCACGTTCATGCTGCGCTACCTGGACGTGCTGGTCGGTGAGGCCCGCCGGATGCGGGTGGCCCGGGTCTCCCGCGGGGACGACCCCCGCTTCCTGTGGCAGCTGCGTGGCTTCGCCGCCGGTGTCGGCGCGCTCTTCCTGCGGGCGTTCGAGCGGGGTGAGCGGGTCTACCTGGCGATGGTGTCGCGCGGCTACTCCGGCCGGATGCCGGCGGTCTGGCAGGGGGCGGGTGCCGCCACCGCCGGCCAGTGGGCGGTCGCGGCCACCGTGCCGGTCGCCGCGGTCGCCATCGCCGCCGTCGCGGTCGTGCTGACATGATCGGGTACGTGCAGACCGCTCCCTCCCTGGACGTGCGCGGCGTCCGGTACGCGTACCCGGACGGCCACGTCGCCCTGCACGGGGTGGACCTCACCGTGCCGCGCGGCGAGCGGGTGGCGCTGCTCGGGCCGAACGGCGCCGGCAAGACCACCCTGGTGCTGCACCTCAACGGCATCCTCACCGCGACTGAGGGCACGGTCAGCGTCGGGGGGCTGACGGTGAGCGGGGACCGGGCCACCCTCGCCGAGATCCGCCGCCGGGTGGGCATCGTCTTCCAGGACCCGGACGACCAGCTCTTCCTGCCCACCGTCGCCGAGGACGTCGCGTTCGGCCCGGCCAACCTGGGGCTGCGCGGCGCGGAACTGGCCGCCCGGGTCGACGAGGCGCTGGCCGCGGTCGGGATGAGCGAGCACCGGGACCGGGCGCCGCACCACCTCTCCTTCGGTCAGCGTCGCCGGGTGGCGGTGGCCACCGTGCTCGCCATGCACCCGGAGATCCTGGTCCTCGACGAGCCGTCGTCCAACCTCGACCCGGCCGCCCGGCGGGAACTGGCGGAGATCCTGCGCGCCCTGCCGGTGACCCTGCTGATGGTCACCCACGACCTGCCGTACGCGGCGGAGCTCTGCGACCGTTCGGTGATCCTGGACGCCGGCCGGATCGTCGCCGACGCCCCCACCGCCGACATCCTCACCAACGAGCCCCTCCTGGCAACCCACCGCCTCGAACTCCCCTACGGC
>NZ_QGGF01000211.1 GCF_003857015.1 Micromonospora globispora
GTCCGCGACCTGCTCCGCCCCGGCACCCGGGTGCTGGCCAGCGGGCTCGGCGCGGAGGAGGAGCGGGCCCGCGCCGCGGTCGCCGAGGCCGTGGCCGGACACGCCGTCGCCCTGATCGGTTCCGGCGACGCCGGGGTGTACGCGATGGCCAGCCCCGCGCTGGAGGAGGCCGACGAGCGGATCGACGCGGTCGGTGTCCCCGGCGTCACCGCCGGCCTGGCGGCGTCCGCGCTGCTCGGCGCCCCGCTCGGCCACGACCACGTCTACCTGAGCCTCTCCGACCTGCACACCCCGTGGGAGGTCATCGAGCGCCGGATCGCCGCCGCCGCCGTGGGCGACTTCGTGGTGCTGCTCTACAACCCGCGCAGCCGGGCCCGGGACTGGCAGCTCGGGGCCGCGCTACGGGCCCTCGCCGCGCACCGGCCGCCGCAGACGCCGGTCGGGGTGGTGCGCAACGCCAGCCGCCCCGGCGAACGGGTGCACCTGGCCACCCTGGCCACCGTCGACCCGGCGCTGGTCGACATGTACAGCGTGGTCGTGGTCGGCAGCTCGCAGACCCGCGTGGTCGCCGGCCGGATGGTCACGCCCCGGGGGTACCGGTGGCGGGCGTGACCATCGGCGCCTGCCAGGGCTGCGGCGCCTGCCTGCTCACCTGCCCGGTGCACGCGATCCGGCCGACCCCCGCCGGACTGCGGGTGACCGACCGCTGCACCGGCTGCCTCGAATGCCTCGAGATCTGTCCCGTGGACGCGATCCGCGTCGACCCCGAACCCCGAGGAGAGCGATGACCTCCACCCCGACCACCGCCGTCCCGCCCACCGGCCGCTGGAGCCGCGCCGAGCGGGTACGCCTCGGCGGCATCGTCTGCGCGGTCGCCGCGCTGCACGTCGCCGGCGGCAGCCTCTACCTGTACTGGAACGACCAGCCGGCCGCCGCCGGTGGACTGGCCGGCGCCGGCACCCTCGCGTACGTGCTCGGGATCCGGCACGCCTTCGACGCCGACCACATCGCCGCGATCGACGACACCACCCGGCTGATGCTGCTGCGCGGCCGGCGACCGGTCGGCGTCGGCTTCTTCTTCGCCCTCGGGCACAGCGCGGTGGTGCTGCTGCTGGCGCTGGTCGTGGGGCTCGCCTCGGCCACCATGACCGGCCCCCGGCTGGCCGGCGTACGCGAGGTCGGCGCCACCGTCGCGGTGGTCACCGCCACCGGCTTCCTGCTGCTGGTCGCGACCCTCAACGCGGCGGTGCTGGCCGGGCTGGCCCGGCTCTGGCGGCGGCTGCGCGCCGGGACGCTGGACGAGTCCGAACTGGACCTGCTGCTGCTCAACCGGGGACTGCTGCACCGGATCCTCGGCGCCCGGGCGCGGACCCTGGTCCGCTCCTCCTGGCACATGGCGCCGATCGGCTTCCTCTTCGGGCTGGGCCTGGAGACGGCCAGCGAGGTGACCCTGCTCGCGCTCTCCGCCAGCACCGCCGCCGCCGGTGGGCTGCCGGTGCTCGCTCTGCTCACCCTGCCGCTGCTCTTCGCCGCCGGAATGTCCGCGATGGACACCGCAGACAGCCTGCTGATGAGCCGCGCCTACTCGTGGGCGTACCGACAGCCGGCCCGGCGGCTCTGGTACAACCTGGCCACCACGGGGATGACCGTGCTGGTCGGCGGCCTGGTCGCCAGCGTCTACCTGGCCGGGCTGCTCGCCGACCAGCTCGGGGTCACCGCCCTCGCCGGCTACGCCTCGATCGCCGACCACTTCGAGCAACTCGGGTACGCCGTGGTGGCGCTCTTCGTCCTCTCCTGGGGCGGTGCGGTCGCGGTGTGGCGGCTGCGCGGCTACGACCGCCGCTACGGGCAGGCGGGCTCATGACCCGCGTGGTGCACCCGATCGAGCGGGAGTCGTACCGGATCCTGCGGGACCGGGTCGACCTGTCGCACCTGCCGCCGCTGACCCGGGCGGTCACCGAGCGGGTGGTGCACGCCAGCGCCGACCTGGACTACGTCACCGACCTGGTCTGCGACGAGGCGGCGCTCGCCGCCGGGCTGGCCGCGCTGCGGGTCGGCGCGCCGATCGTCACCGACGTGTGGATGGTCGCCGCCGGCATCACCCGCGCCGGGCGGGAGATCGTCTGTCCGGTGGCCGAGCCGGCGGCCGCGAAGCTGGCCCGGGAGGCCGGTGTCACCCGCTCGGCGGCGGCGGTCCGGGTCGCTCTGGACCGGGTCGGGCCCGGGGCGGTCTGGGTGGTCGGCTGCGCGCCGACCGCGCTGGTCGAACTGATCGGCCGCGACGCCCGGCCGGCCCTGGTGGTCGGGCTGCCGGTCGGCTTCGTCGGCGCCGCCGAGTCCAAGGCGGCGCTGCGGGCGAGCGGCCTGCCGGCCGTGTCCAACGTGGGGGAGAAGGGCGGCTCCGCGGTCGCCGCCGCCGCGCTCAACGCCCTGCTGTACGTGGAGGAGAAACCATGACCCCGGACCGCACCCCGCTGCTCGTCGTCGGGCACGGCACCCGCAGCGCGGTCGGCGTCGCCCAGTTCGCCGCGCTCGTCGAGCGGATCCGCCGCCGGGCCGTCGTCGACGACGTCGAGGGCGGCTTCATCGAGCTGTCCCGGCCGCCGCTGACCGACGCGGTCGGCGCCCTGGTGGACCGCGGCCACCGGAACCTGGTGGCGCTGCCGCTGGTGCTCGCCGCCGCCGGCCACGGCAAGGGCGACATCCCGGCCGCGCTGGCCCGGGAGAAGCAGCGCCATCCCGGCCTGCGCTACGCGTACGGCCGGCCGCTCGGGCCGCATCCGCTGCTGCACGACACCCTGGCCGAGCGCATCGACGCCACGCTGGCCGGGGATGACCGGGCCGGCACCTGGATCGCGCTGATCGGCCGCGGCTCCACCGACCCGGACGCCAACGCCGAGGTCGCCAAGGTGGCGCGGCTGCTCTGGGAGGGTCGCGGGTACGCGGGCGTGGAGCCCGGGTTCATCTCCCTGGCCGAGCCGTCGGTGCCCGCCGTGCTGGACCGGCTGCGCCGGCTCGGCGCCCGGCGGATCGTGGTCGCGCCGTACTTCCTCTTCGCCGGGGTGCTGCCGGACCGGATCGTCGAACAGACCGACGAGTTCGCCGCCGCGTACCCCGAGCTGGACGTGCGGGTGGCCGACCCGATCGGCGACTGTGACGCGCTGGCGGACCTGGTGCTCCAGCGGCACGCCGAGGCGCTGCGCGGGGACATCCGGATGAACTGCGACACCTGCGCGTACCGGGTGGCGCTGCCGGGGTTCGTGGACAAGGTCGGCCGGCCGCAGACCCCGCACCACCATCCGGACGACCCGGCGGGCGGCCACGCCCACCACCATCTGCACGGCCATCACCACGAGCCGGGCCTGCGCCCGGGCCAGGTGGCCATCGTCGGTGGCGGCCCCGGTCCCGACGATCTGATCACCGTACGGGGGAAGGCCCTGCTGGACGCCGCGGACGTGGTGGTGGCCGACCGGCTCGCGCCGCCGGGCCTGCTGGCCGGGCTGCGCCCGGACGTGCTGGTGGTCGACGCGGCGAAGGTGCCGCGCGGCCCGTCGATGGGGCAGGACACCATCAACGACACCCTGGTCGCGCACGCCCGCGCCGGGAAGCGGGTGGTCCGGCTCAAGGGCGGCGACCCGTACGTCTTCGGCCGCGGCCACGAGGAGGTCCTGGCCTGCGCGGCGGCCGGGGTGGAGACGGTGCTGGTGCCCGGGGTGAGCAGCGCGGTAGCGGCGCCGGCCCTGGCCGGGGTGCCGGTGACCCATCGGGGGACCGCCCACGACGTCACCGTCGTCTCCGGACACCTGCCGCCCGGGCATCCGGACTCCCTGGTGGACTGGGCGGCGCTGGGCCGGTCCCGGGGGACGCTGGTGCTGCTGATGGCGGTGGACACGATCGGGAAGATCGCCGCCGAGCTGATCGAGCACGGTCGGGCGGCGGAGACCCCCGTGCTGGTGGTGCGGGACGCCGGGCACCCGGGGCAGTGGACGGCCCGGTGCCGCCTCGACGAGGTCGGCGAGGTGGCGCGGCGGCACGACGTCCGGCCGCCAGCGGTTTTCGTGGTGGGGCCGGTGGTCGCGCTCGCCCCGGCGGTCCCCGTGGACTGAGCCGGTCCGGTGGTCGCGCCGGCTGCTGCTCGGCGCGGCGGCGGCGGTCTCGCCTCGGTGGGCGCCCCCGCCCGGCGGGGCCCGTCAGCCGTGCTGGCGGTAGTGATGGCCGCCCGGGTTCTTCCGGGCGGCCTCGCCCAGCAGCACGGTGACCCGGCACTCCGGGTCACCGACGGCGATCCGCTCGTCGAGCAGCACCACCGCGTCGCCGTGGTTGCGGGCCGCGATTCCGCCGAAGACGCTGGAGGTCATCCGGCACAGCGCCGGTGCCCGCCGGACGGTGTCACCGAACGGGCAGCGCCGGTTGCCCAGCACGATCCGCTCTTCGTCGGCGGAGATGACGTAGAAGTCCCCGTTGATGGCGGCCTTCAGCCGCAGGTAGCAGTCGGTGATCTGGTCGACGGTGAGCCGGCCGACCACCTCCCGCGCCCGGCGGTACTCCTCCTCCATCTGCCCGCCGACGGTCGCACCCACCTGGGCGACCGTCTGCTCGGCGGACGCCGGGCCGGTGCTGTTCTCCGCGGTACGGGCCAGTTCGACCACGAGCGCCCGGAGGAACGACTCCCGGCCGAAACCCGTCGGCCCGGCCTCGTCCAGGGCGGGCAGCGGGTTGACCTCCCGCCGGGGCGGATCGATGGACCGCTCCACGCGGCGGGTGAGCGGCAGCACGGTGCCGATCCGCTTGCCGACGTCGCGCTTGGCCACCACGTCGAGGTCCGTGGCGAGCTGGGACACCAGCCAGAGCCCCCGGCCCCGAACGCTGTCGCCGGTCGGCAGGGTGAGCTTTCCGACGTCGAAGGTCGGACCGAGGTCGTGCACCACGAGCTCCGGCCGGGACGCCGACCAGTCGAGGGTGACCCAGATCGGTCCGCCGGCGTGCTCCACCGCATTGCCGAGCAGTTCGGAGACGACCAGCCCGGCGTCGTCCACCACGTCGGACTCCTCGGCGTGGCGGCGCAGGAACGCCGTCAGTTCACCGCGCAGCGTGCTGGCCGCCGCCGCGGTCGCGGGAGCGAGCAACCACTCCACTCCGCACCTCGATCCTGGTGTCGACTGTCGCGCAGCTCACCGGCAGGTCCGCGCCCCGTGTGGACGGTTCGGACGACAGGCCGAGGGATGTGACAGGTGCGCGACTCTCCCTGGCGATGGCCGCGTCAAACCCGACGATACGCCTTCTCCCCGCCCCCGGCCCGGCCGGCCCTCAACGATCGACGTCGATGGAAAAGTCGATCAGCCGTTCAGGGCACGGGCGAGGGCATACCCGAGCGAGGCCGCCCCCAGCCCCGCGACCACGCTGGCCAGTACGTTCGCGAGGGCGTGGAAACGGGCCCCCTCCCTGGTCAACCGCAGCGTCTCGTAGCTGAGCGTGGACCAGGTGGTGAGCGCACCACAGAAGCCGGTGCCGACCAGGGCGGTCACCGTCGGGCCGGCGGGAATCGCGGCGACGGCGCCGAGCAGCAGCGACCCGAGCACGTTGACGGTGAGCGTCCCCCACGGGAACGGCGAGTCGTGCCGGGCCTGCATCGCCCGGTCGGTCAGGTAGCGCAGCGGCGCGCCGAGCGCCGCGCCGATCGCGATCAGCAGGACGGTCACCGAACCTCCCGGCCGGTGCGCACCAGCAGCCGGGTGGCGGCCGCGTCCCCGGCCCAGACGGCCAGCAGCGCGCCGACCAGCGTCGCGGCCAGGTACGCCAGCGCAGCGCTCGCCGCGCCCGCCGCCACCGCACGCTGGATGTCCACCACGTACGCGGAGAAGGTGGTGAAGCCGCCGAGCACGCCGACGCCGAGGAACGGCCGGACCAGCGGGCCGGTCGGGCGCGCCCCGATCACCGCCATCAGCACCCCGATCAGCAGGCATCCGGCGAGGTTGATCCCGAAGGTGGCCCACGGGAAGCCGGTCGGCGGGTGCGGGAACGCGGTCTGGATGCCGGCCCGGCTCAGCGCGCCGAGCACGCCCCCGGCGGCGATCGCCCCGAGCACCGCCGCCGGGTGTGCCGTCAGCTCGGCCCGGTCGGCGGGTACGTGCAGGTCGACGTCGGGGTCGACGCGGAACTCGGGCGGTCGTGCCACAGGCCCTCCCCACCAGTACGGGTGATCACTGGCAGGGACCGTTGGCGACGGTGTCGCGGTTCTCCCGGCCCGGGCCGGGACGGCGGGCCCCACCGCCGGTCTCCGGCCGAGCATAACGTCCCGTCGCGGTCCACCCGGGCTCGCTGCACCGGCTGCCCTCGCCGCGCCGACCCGCTACCTCGCCACCAGGGGCGGGGGCATCACCCGGCGGAGGGAAATCGACGCAGTTGTGAGGGGCCGTCGGCTGCGTCGGTTTCGTGATCGTTGCCCGGGGGCGCATTCCTCCGCGATGACCTGCGTCGAGAGGGGGTTCGTGATGGCGGCAGGCAGCACCACCGCCGGCACGCGTTCGTCGGGTTCCAAGGCCGCACAGAACGGCGGCCGTTCCACGCGCCGCAAGCGCCCCGAGGGGCCGCCGTTCCGCAAGCCGGCGTGGCCCAAGGCGTACTCCTTCGCGCTGGTCACCGGCGCGCTCTTCCTCTTCTCCTGGATCGGCCAGTTCTTTCTCCAGATGACCGTGGAGAGCAACGAGGCCAGCCAGCACGGGCAGTCCTTCGCCTGGAGCGAGTTCCTGCCGCAGTTCTTCGCGTCGACCTTCGAGAACTGGCAGTCCGAGTTCCTCCAGCTGATCTGGCAGGCCGCCGGTCTGGCCCTCTTCTACTACTGGGGCTCGTCCCAGTCGCGGGAGTCCGACGAGCGGATCGAGGCCAAGCTCGACGCCCTGCTCCGCGAGCGGAACCTGGACCCGGAGAACCCGTGACCCGGCGTCGCGCCGTCGGTTGAGCTCCACCCGACGTCACCTCCGTTGCCTGCTAGGGCATCGGAGGTGACGTCATGTCAGGGCAGCCGATTTCGTTATCGACCCCCGCCGCCCCTGATCTGGCAGGGGAACCGGTACGGGCGTACGGTACGCACCATCGCCCGGCGTCCAGGCGCGTCGGGACCGCGACGCGCAGGAGGCAGCCGTGCAGGACCGCACCCCTCGTCCGGAGGAGCTGGAACCCGTCGAACGGGCCGGCGTCGACGAGCTGCGGGCGCTGCAACTGGACCGGCTGCGCTGGTCGCTCCGGCACGCGTACGACAACGTGCCGCACTACCGCCGCGCCTTCGAGGCGGCCGGCGTACACCCGGACGACTGCCGGGAGCTGGCCGACCTGGCCCGCTTCCCGTTCACCGGCAAGGCCGAGCTGCGGGAGAACTACCCGTTCGGCATGTTCGCCGTCCCCCGGGAGCGGGTCGCCCGGCTGCACGCCTCCTCCGGCACCACCGGCCGCCCCACCGTGGTCGGCTACACCAAGGAGGACCTGGCCACCTGGGCCCGGCTGATGGCGCGGTCGATACGTGCCTCCGGTGGCCGTCCCGGCGACCGGGTGCACGTCGCGTACGGCTACGGCCTGTTCACCGGCGGACTCGGCGCGCACTACGGGGCCGAGGAGCTGGGCTGCACGGTCATCCCGGTCTCCGGCGGCATGACCGAGCGCCAGGTGATGCTGATCCGCGACTTCGAGCCGGACGTCATCATGGTCACCCCGAGCTACATGCTGGCGATCGTCGACGAGATGGAACGCCAGGGCGTCGACCCGCGGAGCACCTCGCTGAAGGTGGGCATCTTCGGCGCGGAGCCGTGGACCGAGGACATGCGCCGGGAGATGGAACAGCGGCTCGACATGCACGCGGTGGACATCTACGGGCTGTCGGAGGTGATGGGCCCCGGGGTGGCGGTCGAGTGCGTGGAGACCAAGGACGGCCTGCACCTGTGGGAGGACCACTTCTACCCGGAGATCATCGACCCGGTCACCGGCGAGGTGCTGCCCGACGGCGAGCAGGGCGAGCTGGTGCTCACCTCGCTGACCAAGGAGGCGATGCCGGTGGTCCGCTACCGCACCCGGGACCTCACCCGGCTGCTGCCCGGCACCGCCCGGACCATGCGGCGGATCGAGAAGATCACCGGCCGGACCGACGACATGATGATCGTGCGCGGGGTGAACGTCTTCCCGACGCAGATCGAGGAGCTGATCCTGCGGACGCCCGCGCTGTCCCCGCACTTCCAGTGCGTGCTGGACCGGCAGGGCCGGATGGACACCCTCACCGTGAAGGTGGAGCGCCGGGTCGGGGTGGCCGCCGACGTGGCGGAGCGGGCCGGCGCCGAGCTGGTCCGGCAGGTGAAGAACAGCATCGGGGTCACCGTCGCGGTGCAGGTGATCGAGCCGGACGGGGTGGAGCGCTCGATGGGCAAGATGCGCCGGATCGTCGACCAGCGGCGGGGCCGCTGACATGGGGGAGAGCGGCAGCCGCAACGCGGCGCACGACATGTTCGACGCCGACGTGGCCTCCAAGGGGCTCGGCATCGAGCTGGTATCCGCCGCCGACGGTGCGGCGGTGGCCCGGATGCGGGTCACCGCGGCGATGCTCAACGGCCACGCCATCGGCCACGGCGGTTTCGTCTTCCTGCTCGCCGACACCGCGTTCGCGCTGGCCTGCAACAGCCACGGCCCGGTGACGGTCGCCGCCGGCGGGGAGATCAGCTTCCTCCGCCCCGTCCGCGAGGGGGACCTGCTCGAGGCGCGGGCCACCGAACGCACCCGGTACGGCCGCAGCGGCATCTACGACGTCACCGTCTGGCGCGACGGCGAGGTGGTGGCCGAGTTCCGGGGCCGCAGCCGGACCCTGTCGCGCGACGAGGGCGGACCGCAGGGCTGAAACCGGGCATCTAGCATCGGCATCATGCGTGTGCTGGTCGCGTCCGCACCCCTGATCGGTCACGTCTTCCCCCTGCTGCCGCTGGCGCTCGCCCTGCGCGACGCCGGGCACGAGGTCCTGGTGGCCACGGCGGCCGACGGCCTCGGCGCAGCCCGCTCCGGGCTCCCGGTTCGCGACGTCGCACCTCGGTTCGACTTCGGACGGATCGCCCGGGGGGTCCTGCTGCGTCATCCCCTGATCGCGCGGGCCGAGCTGACCGGTACAGCGGGCACCCGCGGGGCTGGCCTCCTCTTCGGGCAGGTCAACGACGAGCTGGCCGACGGGATGGTCGCCCTCGCCGAGGAGTGGTCCCCCGATCTGGTGCTCCACGAGCCGTTCGCGGTGGCCGGGGCGCTCGCCGCCGCCCGGGTCGGCGTCCCCGCCGTACGCCACGAGAACTCGCTCTTCGACGGGCGCGAGCTGGTCATGGTCACCACCGACCGGCTCACCGACGCGCTGCGCCGGCACCGCGTCACGGCCGTCCCGCCCCCGGCCGCCGCGATCGCCGTGGCCCCGCCCAGCCTGGTCGCGCAGGACGGCTGGCCGATGCGATACGACTCGTACGCCGGTGACGGCGAGCTGCCCGACTGGCTGCGGGAGCCGGGCCCGCGTCCCCGGGTGCTGGTCAGCCGGAGCACCGTCGCCGGTCCCGGTAGCGCCGGCCCGATGCCGGCGGTCGTCGCGGCGGCCCACCGGGTGGACGCCGAGTTCGTCCTGGTGCGGCCCGACCGGCGGCTGTCGCGGTCCGCGTTACCGCCCAACGTCCGTACGGTGGACTGGATCCCATTGCGGGCGGCGCTTTCGGCCAGCGCGGCGCTGGTGCACCACGGCGGAGCGGGCAGCGTCCTCGCCGCACTGGTGGCCGGGGTTCCGCAGCTCGCCACCGTCGGCGCGGGTGACCGGCGGTACAACGCCACCCTGGTGGGGGCCCGGGGCGCGGGCATCGCCGCACCGGCCCGGGGGATCACCGCGAGCAGCCTCACCAGGCTGGTCACCGACGCTGGCCTGGCGGCCGCCGCCCGGGAGGTGGGCCGGGAGATCGCGGAGATGCCGCCGCCGGCCGAGGTGGTCTCGCGGCTCGAATCCCTGTGCTGATCCCCGGTGCGACGGTCGCCGCGCCCTCGGCTGGGGCGGATGTGTCGGTAGGCTCGGGCAGGATGAGCCCATGGGACACGTCCTGCTCTTCCACTCCGTCTACGGGCTGCGGCCCGCCGTGCTCGACGCCGCCGACCGGTTGCGAGCCGCCGGGCACCAGGTGGCCACCCCCGACCTGTACGGCCTGCCGGCCGCCCACACTGTGGAGGAGGGCTTCGCGCTGCTCGACAAGGTTGGCCGGGACGCGGTGCTCGAGCGAGCCCGCGCGGCGGCGCGCGACCTGCCGGCGGAGACGGTGCTGGCCGGCTTCTCGATGGGTGCCGGGGTGGCCGGGGCGCTGCTGGCCGAGCGCCCGGCCGCGGCGGCCCTGCTG
>NZ_QGGF01000262.1 GCF_003857015.1 Micromonospora globispora
GAGCCAGTCGTCGATCTTCACGTACAGTGCGGTGAGAAGGGTGTTGATGTCTGTCGTCACAAACGGATCATCAACACCCTTCGCTGCGTCCGCAGCCCCGTCCCGAGTTAGGACTTACTCGTCTAGGCCCCGGCCGGCCGGCCGCCGACATCGATTGGAGTTTGCCGGCCCGGGGCGGGAACACTGTGCTGGTGGATCACCGGGATCTGGTCAGGCTAAGCAAGAGGATGTCCCTGGCGTTGCGGCACCGGCCGGACCGGTTCGGTCTCACCCCGGACCGCGCCGGCTGGGTGCCGGTGGCCGAACTGCTCGCCGCGCTGCGGGCCACCCACGCTGACCTCGACGCCGTGGTGGCCGGCAACGACAAGCAGCGCTTCGCGGTGCAGCGCGACGCCGACGGGACCGAGCGGATCCGGGCGAGCCAGGGCCACTCGATCCCGGTCGACCTGGGTCTGGCGCCGGCCGCGCCGCCCGAGCGGCTGTTCCACGGTACGAGCGCCGCCGCGCTACCCTCCATCCTGGCCACCGGCCTGCACCGCGGCGGCCGGCACCACGTCCACCTGTCGCCGGACGTGGACACCGCCAGCCGGGTCGGCGCCCGCCGTGGCGGTGCGATCATCGTGCTCACCGTTGACGCGGCGGCAATGGCCCGCGACGGCCACCTCTTCTACCGCAGCGCCAACGGCGTCTGGCTCACCGACGCCGTGTCCGCCGCGTACCTGAGTACCTGAGAGCGGCCCGACTCGGCCTCAGACCGGCGGCTGGTTGGCGAGGAAGTCGGCGAGCACCCGGGTGTGGGTGGAGAAGGCCAGCTCGACCGGCTCGGTGAGGACCAGCCACTCGGTCGCCTCCTCAGTCGGCGCCGACGGGGGCAGGTCGCCGACCGGCCGCTCGGGGAGCACACCGAAGACCATCATGGTGCCGCCGGCCGGTGCGCCGTGCACCGCGAAGAGCCGCGCCTCGTCGGCCTCGGCCAGCAGCCCCGTCTCCTCGCGCAGCTCCCGGACCAGCGCCTCGGACCACTCCTCGCCGTATTCGATGAAGCCACCGGGGAGGGCCAACTGGCCGCGGGCCGGCTCGATGTCCCGGCGGACCACCACCACGCCCAGGCCGTCCGGCGTACGGACCGGCAGCACCGCCACCGCGACCGGTAGCGGATTGCGCCAGACCGTCTGGCCGCAGGCCGCGCAGAAGCGCGGCCAGTCGGCACCCACCGGGTAGGCCGTGCCGCAGTACGAGCAGTACGAGTACGGAGCGCCGGTCACGCCGCAGCACGTTACCGCGCCGGGCGGTTTTCGGCTCGCGGTCAGCTCGCCGGGACCCCGGTGTACGCGGCGGTGGTCCGGTCCGCCGCTGCCCGGGCCTGGTCGGCCGGGGTGCCGGCCGCCGCGCTGGCCTCGCCCCAGCGCTCGCTGCACAGCGTCATGAACCGGCGGGCCTCGTCGGAGCCCATCCACTCGGCGGCCCGGTCGGGGGTGACTCCGCTGCCGTCCCCGGCCAGGTACGAGGCCAGGCCGAGCAGCCCCATGTCCCAGCCGACGCCGGTGGCGCCCGGGCCGAACTCGGCCCAGCGCTGGTCGTCGACGTGCGCAATGTGTTCCAGCTCGAACCGGGTACGCCCCTCGCCGGCCGGGCTGAGCCGTAGCTCGATCCAGCTCACCTCGCCGCCGTACTCCCAGGTGGCGGCGAAGCCGTGCGGCGGGTCGCAGCGCTCGATCGTGCCGCCGGCGTTCCCCTCGAGCTGGTAGCGGCCGCCCAGCCGCAGTTCGCCGGAGATCGGCAGGAACCAGCGGGGGATCCGGTCGGCGCTGGTGCAGGCGTCCCAGACGTCCTCCAGCGGCGCGTCGTACGTCTGGCTGATGATGCTCACGCGCGCCTCGCCGGCGGGCAGCGTACGGCTGCCGACGGTGCGCTCGACGGAGCTGATCTGCCCGATCACGTCGATCATGGTGCTCTCCTCTCATCGGGGCCGCCCTCGCGGAGTCGGCGTTCCCGTCGGCCCCGGGCCAGTTCGGTGGCGAGGGCCTCCAGCGGCGGGGTCCAGAAGCGGCGGAAGTGGTCCAGCCAGGCGTCCACCTGGCGCAGCGGTCGCGGGTCCACCGCGTAGAGGCGGCGGGTGCCCTCGGGTCGTACGGTGGCGAAGCCGTTGTCCCGCAGCACCTTGAGGTGCTGCGACACGGCCGGCTGGGAGATGCCGAACTCCTCCTGAACGGCCGCGGTGAGGCTGCCGGCGGTCTGCTCGCCGTCGGCGAGCAGCTCGAGGATCCGGCGGCGGACCGGATCGCCGAGGACGTCGAAGGCGTGCACGACCTGTTTCTATCAGATGAAGCTTATATAAGCGAGCTCTTCAGCGTCGCCGCAGTGCGCGGCGCAGTTCGTCGGCGCCCCAGACGATCGGCGGGAACGCCAGCAGCAGGGCCAGCATGGCCGGGTCGGGCAGCCGGGTGCCGAAGACGCCCTGCAACGGCGGAACAGTGACGATCAGCGCGGCGAAGGCGATCTCGAAGGCGATGCCCCGCAGCAGCAGCCGGTTGCTGAACACGCCGATGGAGCGGAGCGACACGTGTTCGGTGCGGACCGCGAAGGCCGTGCCGATCTGGCAGGAGACGATGCCGAGGAAGGTCATCGTGGTCGCCTCCCGGTACGCGTCGTGCAACGCGCTACCCGGCCCGGTCGGCGCGCCGGGTGTCCAGCCGGCCCGCACCAGCACCGCGAAGAATCCCGCCAGCACCAGCGCCGCCGAGATCAGCCCGATGAAGCCGTAGCCCCGGGCCACCATCGGCCCGTTCACCACCTTGTCGCTGCGCCGCCGGGGCGGCCGCTCCATCAGACCGGGCTCGGCGGGCTCCCGGCCGAGCGCGAGGGCGGGCAGCGTGTCGGTGCCCAGGTCGATGGCGAGGATCTGCAGCACGGTCAGCGGCAGCGGCACCGCCCCGGCGGAGAGCGCGAAGATGAGGAAGGGCACGACCTCCGGCGTGAGGTGGGCGAAGATATAGACGATGAACTTGCGGACGTTGTCGTAGACCCGGCGACCCTCCGCCACCGCGGCGACGATGGTGGCGAAGTTGTCGTCGGTGAGGATCATCGTGGCGGCCTCCCGGGTCACGTCGGTGCCGGTCCGGCCCATCGCCACCCCGATGTCCGCCCGCCGCAGCGCCGGCGCGTCGTTGACTCCGTCGCCGGTCATCGCCACCACCTCGTGGTTCGCCCGCAGCGCCTCGGCGATGTGCAGCTTCGCCTCGGGCGAGACCCGGGCGAAGACCACCTCCCGCCGCTCGCCGAGCAGGTGGCGCAGCTGATCGGCGGACATCCGGTCGAGCTGCTCGCCGGTGATCACGGTCGGCTCGTCGCGCACGATGCCGACCTGCCGGGCGATCGCGGCGGCGGTCAACCCGTGGTCGCCGGTGACCATGATGATCCGGATGCCGGCGGTGTGGCAGCGGGCGACCGCCTCCGGCACCTCCGGTCGGGGCGGGTCGACCATCGCGACGAAACCGAGGAAGGTCAGCTCCCGCTCGGCGTCCGCGCGCTCCGCGGGCACCGTGGTCAGCCGGCGCCGGGCCACGCCGAGGATCCGCCGGCCCTGCCCGGCCTGCGCGGTCACCGCCGCGTCCAACTCGTTCCGGTACGCCTCGTCGAGCGGCCGTTCGGACCCGTCCGCGCGGATCACGCTGCTGCACCGGCGCAGGACCTCCTCCGGCGCGCCCTTGGTGTGCAGCCAAAGTTGCCCGGCCCCCTCGTCGGCGGTGGACATCAGTCGAAGCTTCGGATCGAAGCGGAACTGCGCCCGCCGCCCGGCGTGCTCGGCGTCGGTCACCCCGAGGTCGACGGCGAACCGGAGCGGCGCCACCTCGGTCGGGTCGCCGCTGTCGAGACTGGCGTTGTTGCAGGCCGCCACGGCGACGGCCAGCGCGCACAGCGCCGCGTCCGGCCGGGTGCCGGGACCGGGAGCCGGGTCGAGCAGGGCGTCCGCCGCCCGGACCGCGACCACCCGCATCCGGTTCTCGGTCAGCGTGCCGGTCTTGTCGGTGCAGATCACGTCCGTCGAGCCGAGCGTCTCGACCGCGCTGAGTCGCTTCACCACCGCGCCCACCCGGGCCAGGCTGCGAACGCCGACGGCCAGGGCGAGGGTGATGGTGGGCAGCAGTCCCTCCGGCACGTTGGCGACCAGCAGACCGATGGCGAAGGTGAAGGCGTCGGAGATCGGCATGCCGGCGACGAACACGCCGAGCGGGAAGAAGACCAGCCCGGCGCCGACCGCCACCGCGGCGATCAGCCAGGCGACCCGCCGTACCTGCTTCTCCAGCGGGCTCTCCTCGCGGCCCACCCGCTGCGACAGGGCGGCGATGCGGCCCAGCTCGGTCCGCATCCCGGTGGCGTGCACCAGCGCCCGGGCCTCTCCTCCGAGGCAGTTGGTGCCGCTGTAGACCAGGTTGGCGGCCTCGGTCGGCCCGCCGGCGGACGACGGTGCGTCGGCCGAGCGGTAGACCGGCTGCGACTCGCCGGTGAGGGCGGAGAGGTCGATCTCCACCGAGCCGTCGATCAGTCGGGCGTCTGCGGAGATCCGGTCGCCCTCGGCGACGGCCAGCACGTCGCCGGGCACCAGTTCCGCCGCCAGGATCTCCTGCCAGCGCCCGTCGCGCCGGACCCGGGCGTGCCGGGGCAGGTAGCGGGTGAGCGCCTCGACCGCGCGTTCGGCCTGGCGTTCCTGCGCGGAGGCGAAGAGCGCGTTCAGCGCGATCACCACCAGGATCGCCCCGGCCAGCACCGCCGTGCCGGCCACCCAGGCCAGCGCCGCGGCCACCCAGAGCAGGAGTGCCAACGGGTGAACGACCTGCCGGCCCAGCTCCCGCCACCAGCTGCGCCGCCGCTGCCGCCGCAGCTCGTTCGGCCCGTACGTGGTCAGCCGGCGGCGGGCCTCGGCGGTATCCAGCCCGTCCGGGCCGGCGGAGAGGGCGCGGAACAGCGCGTCCAGCGGTGCCCGGGGATCCGGCCCCTCGGTCGCCGCCTGCTTTTCCGCCACGTTCCCAGGCTGCGACACCACCCACCCCGACGGGGCCGGTTCGCGGTATCCGCCGCAGCGCTCTACGGGCGGGTCAGCCCCCGAGCCGGGCGGCGACCGCGCTGCGCAGCTCGGGCAGCCGGTCGTGCAGCAGCCCCGGGCACTGGGTGCTGTTGAAGTCCATGTGCCCGTAGATCTCGCTGGACGGGATGCCGTACTGCTGGCAGGTGAACGCGCAGAACAGCACCAGGCTGTCCCAGAGCGCCTGCGGCGGCTGGACGTCGAGGTAGGTGCCCTCGTTCTCGATGCCGATGGCCTGGCTGTTCTGCCCGACGCAGTGCGCGCCCTGGACCATGGTCTGCCCGTGCAGCAGCGCGTAGAGGCTGCCGTGCCGGCCCTCGGTCAGGTACCCGCCGCGGCTGTTGGTGAAGTGCTGCCCGGAGTCGATCCAGCCGTTGGTGTCCATGTGCAGGTTCTGGATGTCGCGGGAGTTCTGGTAGGCGTGGGCCAGGCTGTAGTCGGTGGAGTTCGGGAACGCCGTGTGATGGATGATGATCTTGTTGGGGCGGCTCTGCACGACGCTCACCGACGACGCCGGTGGCCGGGCGCCCCAGGTGGCGCAGTTGGCGATGAGGGGCTGGTCCACCGGGGTGGTGACCGCGCCTGCGCTGCGGTTGCCGGCGTACTGGCCGAGGGCGGTGACGCCGGCGGCGGCGCCGAGCAGGACGGCACCGCGCAGCACGGCCCGCCGGGGTACGGGGACGGACATCGGAACCTCCTTCGCCGGGACGGTCCGGTGGCGGGCCGGGTGACCCGCCACCGGCGGTGCGTCAGCAGGGCCCGTTGCAGGCAAGCACCTTGAGCCGGTCCCAGGTGCCGTTCCAGACGTCCTGGTCACCGGGGAAGGTGCCGGAGGAGGCCCACTGCCAGAAGGAGTACGTCGACCAGCCGGCCGGAAGGGTCCCGACGGTGCTGGAGTACCGGGCGATCCAGAGCGGGTTGGTGGAGGCGAAGCCGCTGTAGTTGCCGGTGCAGGTGGTCCACCAGTCGGTGGTGGTGTAGATGGTCGCCCACCGGCCGGTGCGGGAGTGGTACTGGTTGACGAACGAGGAGATCCAACTGCGCATCCCGCTCTGCGTCAGGCCGTAGCAGGTGGAGCCGTACGGGTTGTATTCGATGTCCAGCGCGCCGGGCAGCGTCTTGCCGTCCTTGGACCAGCCGCCGCCGTGGTCGACGAAGTAGTTGGCCTGGGTGGCGCCGCTGGAGCGGTCCGGCAGGGCGAAGTGGTACGAGCCGCGAATCATCCCGACGTTGTAGGAGCCGTTGTACTGCTGGGCGAAGTACGGGTTGGTGTAGCCGGTGCCCTCGGTGGCCTTGACGTACGCGAACCGGGCGCCGTTGCTCCAGGCGGCGGACCAGTTCACGTTGCCCTGGTAGCTGGAGACGTCCATGCCGCGCAGGCCGGCCGGGGCGGCGCTGGCCGGTACGGCGCCGAGGGTGGCCGAGGCGGCGAGGGTGACCGTGGCGAGCAGGGCGGCCGAGGCGGCCCGCAGCGCCGATCGGAGGGGACGGTTCATCTTTCCTCCCTGGGGGGTTGCCGCTCAGGCGGCGGGAGTGACGAAAGGAACTGTCAGTATTAGGTCACGAGACGGAGACAAATTTCAATAGATACATGGAAGATCCTCTTTAAATCGCGTCGACACGCGGCGATGAGGTGCCATCGGTCGCACCACGCCGGGGCCGGCGCGGAGGAGCGAGGTGCGGGTCAGCGCAGGCGGGACAGGAAGGCCCGGACCTGCTCGCGGGCGCGGTCGGTGATCTCGGGGCCGTGGGTGAAGGCGGCCACGTCGTAATCCAGCTCGCCCAGCACGTGCGCGGTGCGTTGGGTCATCCGGAAATCCGTGCAGAACGACTTCACCGGCCAGCGGACCCCGGCCACGTTGAACAGCGCGTCCCCGGTGATCAGCACCCGGGTCGGCTCGTGGAGCAGCGACACGTGCCCCGGGGAGTGTCCGGGGGTGTGCACCACGCGCAGGCCGCCGCCGACGGGGAGCACGTCGCCGTCGGCCAGCGGCTGGGCCACCTCGAACGCCGGGAACCGGCCGTCGCCCAGCCGGGCGAGGAGGCGTCCGGCCGTGCCCGCCCGGTCCTGCGGCGGAACCCGCCCCGACTCGGCGTACGGCACGTCGGCGCGGTGCGCGGCGACCGGGGCGCCCGTGCGCCGGGCCAGCTCGGCGGCGCCACCGGCGTGGTCCCGGTGGGCGTGGGTCAGCACGATCCGGGTGACGTCGGCCGGGGCCTTGCCGATGGCCGCCAGCCCGCGCACGATTCGGGCCGGGGCCCGTTTCAGCCCGCAGTCGACCAGCGTGACGGCGCCGTCGTCGTCGACGAACGCGTATGAGTTCACCAGGGCGCGACCGACGGTGGGAATGCGCCAGACCCCGGGAGCGAGCGGAACCGCGGCAGATCTCGCCATCGGCCGAGTCTATGACGGCGTGTCGATCCGGGCGGTCCCCGTTCGTATGGAAGGTGAAGGGGCCGGCGGAGGGCCGGCCCGCCCGGCGAGGAGGAGCCCATGAAGCAGTACCTGATCAGCATGTACCAGCCGGCCGGCGTAGGTATGCCCGACCCGGAGTTTCTGGCCGACGTGATGCGCAAGGTCGACGCCATCCGCCGCGACCTGGTCGAGGCCGGGTCCTGGGTCTTCGGCAACGGGCTGCACGCCCCGGAGACGGCGCCTTGCGGCCGGCGGTGGCCAGCCGCCCCGCGATGAGCCCGCCGCCGGCACCCGAGCCGACCACGACGACGTCGGCCTCCAGTGTGGTGTCTCCGTCCGGTACCAGCGGCGTGATCGGCTTCGGTACGTCAGGGGCGGGCGAGATCGGTCCGGGGTAGCCGAACGTCGTCCATGCGGGATTGCGGCCCGTCTCGTCCGGCAGGCAGTACGCGAAGAAGAGCGTCATGGCGACGAGCCCGCCGATGCCGGCGGCCGCCTCCCGGGACGCCAGCGAGAGGTTGGTGAGGATCTGCTCCCGGGAGGGCTGCGAGGCGTCGGCGAAGCCCTGGTCGGCGAGCACGTCCAGCAGTTGGCGCAGTCCGGCCCGCTGCTCGGCGGGCATGAGGTCGAGGGCCACCAGCAGCGCCTGGTCGACGCCGATGTCGGTGGACCGGCGGCGCCAGAAGCCGTCCGGGTCGTCCTCGCGGTCGACGGCCGGTACGGCGGTGTCACAGAGGGCGCGCAGCGTGGCCAGCTGCAGGTCGCTCAACGGATCGGGCATGAACGGGACTCCCTCCCTGGACCCGGACCGGGTGTCGCGAGGCTATCGCCGGGCGGAACCGAGGGGAAGTGTTGTCGCACTGCCTCTGCAAAAAGTCTCGCCTGGCCGGGGCGGTGCGACACGTCGAAGATCCGTACCCTGGCGGGATGAAAAACGCCGGGCCGCTGCGGACCGCGCTGACCCGGTGGGGGGTGCCGGGACTGTCCTGCCGGGGCGCGACGCACACCGTGCGGTCCGCCCGGCTGGAGGTGTCCGTGGCCCGGGTTCGTGACCTCGTCGAATTCGCGGAACTGGAGGACGAGGAGATCCGCTACCGCCAGGGCACGTCGCAGCGCGCGGTCGCCGGCAACCTGGCCGCCTTTCCTTCGGACGTGCCGATCTGGACGCGGGAGTGCGGAACGTTCGTCGCCCGGGAGCGGAGCACCGGGAGGCTGGTGGCGAACCTCAGCCTCTACGTCGAGTCGGGTCGGCAGCTGCACGTCGGAGGGTCGGTGGTGGCCGGTGCCCGCCGACAGGGGTACGGCCGGGAGGCGCTGGAGCTGGTCTGCGCGCTCGGACACCGGCACCTGGGCATGCGGCACCTCATCGCCCGGTGCGAGGCCGGCAACGTGGCGAGCTGCCGCTGGCTGATGTCCGTCGGCTTCGCCCGGATGCCCGGCGACCCGAGGCACGTCCTGCCGGACGGGCGGGCGGTGGAAACCCTCTGGTGGCAGCACGTCGACCCGCTGTCGCGGCGGCGCTGCCGAAGCCTCCAGGCGCCCGGGCTCCAGCTGCACTTTCCCTGAACCGCGGCCGGTCAGAAGAGCGCCGCGATGAGCCGGTCCCGGGTGTCCGCGGGGTCGATCACGTCGTCGAGTTCGAAGCTCGCCGCGGCGGACAGCGCCCGGCCGCGGGCGTAGGCGAGCGCCACCAGCTCGTCGTACCGGCGCTGGCGCTCGGCATCGTCCGCGATCGCGGCCAGCTCCCGGCGGTAGCCGAGGCGCACCGCGCCCTCGAGACCCATCGGGCCGATCTCCCCGGTCGGCCAGGCGAGCGTGAGCCGGGCGGCGTGGAAGCTTCCGCCGGCCATCGCCATGGCACCGAGCCCGTACGCCTTGCGCAGCACCACGGTCAGCAGCGGCGTACGCAGGGACGCCCCGGCGGTGAAGAGGTCACCTGCCGCGCGCACCAGGCCGGTGCGCTCGGCGTCCGGACCGACCATGATCCCGGGGGTGTCGCAGAGACTGACCACGGGCAGGTTCATCCGCTCGCAGAGCCGCAGGAAGCGGGTGCCCTTGTCGGCGGCGGTGGCGTCGATCGCCCCGGCGCGGTGCAGCGGGTTGTTGGCGATGACGCCGACCGGGCGCCCACCGAGGCGGGCGAACGCGGTCACCAGCGACCGGCCGTGCCGTTCCCGCAGCTCCAGCACCGAGTCCAGGTCGAACAGCACGCGCAGCACGCCCCGGACGTCGTAGGCGCGGCGCCGGTTCTCCGGCAGGACGCCGCGCAACCGGCGCTGATCCTCGTGGCGGTCCTCCGCCGGCTCCCCGTGCGCGTAGCCGAGGACGCGCCGGGCGAGGCGTACCGCGTCGGCGTCGTCCGTCGCGTGGACGTCGACGGCGCCGCTGGCCAGGTGCACGTCGAGCGGGCCGACGTCCTCCGGGGCGACCGCGCCGAGCCCGGCGGCCTCCACCATGGCCGGCCCGCCCATGCCGATACTGGCTCCGGCCACCCCGATGGTGACGTCGCACATGCCGAGCAGCGCGGCGTTGCCGGCGAAGCAGTAGCCGGCGGCGATCCCGACCCGGAGCGAGCGCAGCCGCGCCAGCGACGCGAAGGTCATCAGCTCCAGCCCGGCCACCGTCGGATGGTCGGTGTCGTTGGGCCGGCCACCCCCGCCCTCGGCGAAGACCACGACCGGCAGGTCCTCCCGCGCGGCAACGTCGAGGAGGCGGTCGGTCTTGCGGTGGCCGGTGAGCCCCTGGGTGCCGGCGAGGACGGTGTAGTCGTACGCGACCGCGCCGACGCGTACGCCGTCGACCCGGCCGACGCCGGTGAGGACGCCGTCGGCCGGGGTGGCCGCG
>NZ_QGGF01000511.1 GCF_003857015.1 Micromonospora globispora
GTGCGGTCGACGTGCACGTCGACCGGTGTGCCGGCAATGCGGAAGCGGTCGACCGCGAGCGCGCCCAGCTCGGGGCCGGCCAGCGGTCGCAGGGTCACCCGACCGGCGGGCACGTCGGGGTAGAGCCCGACGCCCGCCTGGAGCAGCAGCACCGCGGCCGCCGCGGACCAGGCCTGCGGCCGGCAGGCCGCCGGGTACGGCACGGGCCGGCCGATCACCGTGCGGTCGTCGCCGCCGTAAAGCTCGGGCAGCCGGTAGTCGAACGCCTCGGCGGCGGCGAGCAGCCCGTCGGCGAGGCCGAGCGCGGCCTCGGCGAAGCCGGCGCGGGCCAGGGCGGCGAGCACGATCGCGGTGTCGTGGGTCCAGACCGACCCGCAGTGGTACGACAGCGGGCTGAACCCGCCGTCGTCGGTGGACATGGTGCGCAACCCGAAGCCACCAGCGAGCGCCTCGGTGGTGAGCAGGCGGGCGACCTGCACCGACTCGTCCGCCGACAGCAGGCCGGTGCCGAGCAGGTGGCCGATGTTGCTGGTCAGCGAGTCGACCGGGCGCTTGTCGCGGTCCAGCGCCAGCGCCGGCTGGGGGCCGTACGGGCCGTCCACCCAGAACGCCGCCCGGAACCGCTGCGCCAGCCGGTCGGCGTACCCGCGCCAGCGGTCGGCGCCGGGCCGGTCGAACGCGTCCAGCAGGGCCGCCCCGTCGACGGCCGCCCGGTACGCGTACCCCTGCACCTCGGCCAGCACGATGGGAGCCTGGGCGAGCCGGCCGTCGCGGAACCGGACCGCGTCGCCGGAGTCCTTCCAGCCCTGGTTGGACAGGCCGTGGCCGGTGGTGTCGACGTACTCGACCAGCCCGTCGCCGTCGGCGTCGGCGTGCTCGCCGAGCCAGCCGAGGGCGGCGTCGAGGTGCGGCAGCAGCGGTTCGATCTGGTCGGCGGCCAGCCCCCAGCGCCAGGCGTCGTGTAGCAGGCTGATCCAGAGCATGGTGGCGTCGACGGTGCCGTAGTACGCCGGCGGCAGGCGCAGCCCTTCGCCGGAGAGGGCGAACTCGTGCCGGCGCAGCTCGTGCAGGATCTTGCCGGGCGCCTCGCCGGTGGCCGGGTCGACCCGGGTGCCCTGCCGGCGGGCCAGCACCCGTAGCGTGCCGGCGGCCAGGTCGGTGCCGAGCGGCAGCATCATCCGGGCGGCCCAGAGGCTGTCCCGGCCGAACAGGGTGAGGAACCAGGGCACGCCGGCGCCGAGGAAGACGTCCTCCGGCCGGGCGGGGTCGGCCAGCCGGAGCCCGCGCAGGTCGGCGAGGGACCGGTCGAGCAGCCGGACCAGGCGGCGGTCGTCGGCGCGTATCTCCGGGGCGGACCAGGTCGGCTCGCCGGTCGGGGCGACGACCACGGCCTTCGGGTCCTCGACCGCGAGCCGCCAGCGCAGCGTCACGCTGCCCCTGGAGGCGAGGTCGACCGGCCAGCTCAGCCGGGGCGCGACGGCCCGCTCGCCGGTGGCGTCCACCTCGGCGGCCTCACCGGTGACGGTCACGGTGATGCCGTCGGCGGCCCAGCTCAGCTGGCCGGGCTGGCCCGCCTTCGCCTCCAGCGGGGTGGCGGCCCCGCCGGACTTGACCACCTCGATCGGGGCCAGGTCGCAGCTCAGGTCGACGCTGACCGTGGCCCGCACGGGTACGGAGGCGGTGGAGACGACGTGCAGCTCCTCGCTGATCCCCCGCGGATCCGCCCGGCGGACCCGGTCGACCCGGACGGTCGGGTCCGCGCCGGGGTCGCCGAGCCAGCGGGCCAGGGCGACGAAGCGGGTGGTGTGCGGGTCGACCGCCCCGCGGGTCAGTCCTTCCGGCTCCCGGTCGTCGACGCGCAGCTCGGCCCGGGAGAGCACCCGGGCGTCGGCGTGGAACACGCCGTGCACGCCCGTCGGGCGGATCTGGCCGGCCGCGTCACCCAGCGCGCTGGTGGGGGCGTGGACCACCCCGACCAGGTCGTGCAGCAGGGGTTGCAGGTGGCGTTCGGTCACGGGGGACTCCAGGTGCGCCTCGGTGGAACAGGGTGTCTCGACCGGGTCGTCGGGGGTCGGAAAGGGATGTCTTGACAGATCGTCCCGGCCGGTGCAAAGTGCGAAACATTCCAGAAACTTTGAACGATCTAATCCTGCCGTATCGGAGTTGGATCGTTCAAGGCGGCGAGAGGGATTTCGTGTCGGAGAAGGTGACGATCGCGACCGTGGCCCGGCACGCCCGGGTCAGCCGGCAGACCGTGTCGAACGTGCTCAACGCGCCGCACATCGTGCGCGAGGAGACCCGGCAGCGGGTGCAGGAGGCGATCGCGGTGCTCGGCTACCGGGCCAACCAGGCCGCCCGGCAGATGCGCACCGGCCGCTCCCGGCTCATCGCGGTCCGCATCGAGCCCACCCGGGACGGGATCAACGGCTCGGTCCTCGACCGGTTCCTGCACGGGCTGACCGAGACCGCCGACGCCGCCGGCTACCGGGTGATGCTCTACACCGCCGGCGACGACGACCAGGAGATCGCCACCTACGACGACCTGCTCGGCGCGTACGACCTGGACGCGTTCGTGCTCACCGGCACCAAGCACGGCGACCCCCGGACGGCCTGGCTGGCCGACCGCGGGGTGCCGTTCGTGACCTTCGGCCGGCCCTGGGACGACCCGGAGTCCCACCCCTGGGTCGACGTCGACAACGCCGACGGGACCGCCCAGGCCACCCGGCGGCTGCTCGACACCGGCCACCGCCGGATCGCCTTCATCGGCTGGCCGGAAGGGTCCGGCGTCGGCGACGACCGGCGTACCGGCTGGCGTACCACGCTGGCCGCCGCCGGGCTGGACACCGATCTGCACCGGGCGACCTGGGACGGCATCGCCGAGGGTGAGCGGGCGATGCGCGACCTGCTCCACCTGGCCGAGCCGCCGACCGCGGTGGTCTGCGCCAGCGACTCGCTCGCCCTCGGCGCCCTGCAGGCCGTCGGGACGGCGGCCCCGCAGGTCGCCGTCGTCGGATTCGACGACACCCCGGTCGCCGCCGCGGTCGGCCTGACCAGCGTCAGCCAACCGCTCGCGGCCGCCGCCGCCCGCTGCGTCGAGCTGCTCACCGGCGTGCTCGACGGCACCCACCAGACCGATCCCCACGTGCTGCTCCAGCCCGCGCTGGTGCTCCGGCACACCGCGTGACCCCCTTCCCCCACAGGAGAGTCAGATGGCACCTCGATCCCTCACCCGAGCGGCGGTGGCCGGCCTCGCGGCCGTCGCCCTCTTCGGCTCCGCCGCCTGCGGCAGCGGCTTCGACGACAAGTCGGGCGACGCGAAGCAGTCCAGCGGCCCGGCGAACCTGCAGATCCTGATCGGGTCCTCCGGCGACGCGGAGACCAAGGCCGTCCAGGACGCCGCGGCCAAATGGGCGAGCTCCTCCGGCAACAGCGCGACGGTGACCCCCGCCCAGGACCTCGTCCAGCAGCTCGGCCAGGCCCTCGCCGGCGGCAACCCGCCGGACGTCTTCTACGTCGACGCCAGCCGGTTCGCCGACTACGCCAGCGTCGGCGCGCTGGAGCCGTACGCCGACAAGATCAGCAACCCGGACGACTTCTACGAGAGTCTGCGCACCGCCTTCACCTACGACGGCAAGTTCTACTGCGCGCCGAAGGACTTCTCCACCCTCGCTCTGGAGATCAACACCGACCTGTGGGCCAAGGCCGGGCTGACCGACGCCGACGTGCCGACCACCTGGGACCAGCTCACCGCCACCAGCCAGAAGATCAAGGCCAAGGGCCTGGTGCCGCTCGCCCTCGGCGACACCCGGGACCGGATCGGGGCTTTCATGGTGCAGAACGGCGGGTGGCTGATCAGCAAGGACGGCAAGCAGCCGACCGCGGACACCCCGGAGAACCTCCAGGCCCTCCAGTACGTCAAGACGCTGCTCACCAGCGGGTACGCGAAGTACCCCAAGCAGCTCGACGCCGGCTGGTCCGGTGAGGCGTTCGGGAAGGGCAAGGCCGTGATGACCATCGAGGGCAACTGGATCAAGGGCGCCCTGCAGAACGACTTCCCGAAGCTGAAGTACAAGGTCGTCCCGCTGCCCGCCGGCCCGAAGGGCCAGGGCACCCTCTCCTTCACCAACTGCTGGGGCATCGCCGCCAAGAGCAAGTACAAGGAGCAGGCGATCAAGTTCGTCGAGGCGATGACCGCCGGCGACCAGCAGATGGCGTTCGCCAAGGCGTTCGGCGTGATGCCGTCCCGGCAGTCCGTCCAGGACCAGTACACCTCCGCGTTCCCGACGGACAAGCCGTTCATCGACGGCGCCGCGTACGCCCAGGGCCCGGTGAACGCCCCCAAGATGGACAGCGTCCTCGGTGACCTGGACACCGGCCTGCAGGGCCTGGCCAACGGCGACCCGAAGAAGGTGCTGGAGAACTTCGACAAGAACGCCAAGGCGGCGCTCGGCGGCTGAGCAGGACCGGAGGGCCCGGCGCACGCCGGGCCCTCCGGCCGGCTCCCACTCGGAAGGAGGGGAGATGGCAACCGACGCGCTCGCCGCCCCGGCCACCGCGCAGGCCGGGCCGCCGCGCCGCCGCACCGGCGGCATCCGGAGCAACGAGAACGTCGCCGGCTGGCTCTTCGTCGCGCCGGTGATCGTGATCCTCGGGCTGTTCCTGCTGCTGCCGATCCTGATGGCGCTCTGGGTCAGCCTGACCGACTGGAACGGGCAGGGCAGCCCGTTCACCGGCCGGGTGCCGTTCGTCGGCACGGAGAACTACACCCGCCTGTTCACCGAGGACGGGCTGGCCCGCCGCGACTTCATGACCAGCATCCGGAACAACATCTACTACGTGGCGATCGTCGTACCGGCGCAGACGGTGCTGGCCCTCGGCCTCGCCCTGGTGGTCAACAACCGGATGCTGAAGGGGAAGGGGTTCTTCCGGACCGCGTTCTACTTCCCGTCGGTCACCAGCTCGGTGGCGATCAGCGTGGTCTTCCTGTTCTTGTTCGCCAACTCCGGCGCGGTGAACGCGCTGCTCGGCTTCTTCGGCATCGACGGGCCGCAGTGGTTCGCCGACTCCCGGGGCGTGCTGCACCTGCTGCTCGGTGCGGTCGGGGTGGATCAGCCGCCGGCCGCGCTCACCGACGGGGGCCCGTTCGGTCTGACCTGGTGGGACTGGCTCTCCGGGCCGAGCGTCGCGATGATGTCGATCATCTGCCTGGTGGTCTGGACCACCTCGGGCACCTTCATGCTGATGTTCCTCGCCGCGCTGCAGAACGTGCCGGTGGCGCTGGACGAGGCCAGCATCCTCGACGGGGCGACCCGCTGGCAGCGGTTCCGGCACGTCACCCTGCCGTTGATCAAGCCGACCACGTTCCTGGTGCTCACCCTCGGTCTGATCGGATCCTGGCAGGTCTTCGACCAGGTGTACGTGATGAGCCAGGGCGAGCCGGCCAAGACCACGCTCACCCCGGCATACCTGTCGTACCGGACCGCGTTCCGGGACTTCGACTACGGCTCCGGGGCGGCGATCTCGTTCGTCCTCTTCCTGATCATCATTCTGTTCACCCTGGTCCAGCGCCGGGTGATGGCCGACCGGGACGCCGAGCGGCCACGGCGCGGCTGGTGGCGGCGGCGCGTACCGGAAAGGTCCTGACGAGATGGCCGTGCTGACAGACCGGCCGCCGGCGCCGGCGGTGACCACCCGGCGCGCCGACCAGCGCGCCCTGGTGAACAGGTTCCTCGGGTACGCCATCCTGATCTTCTTCGGGCTGGTCTTCCTCTACCCGTTCGTCATCCAGATCGCGAGCTCGTTCAAGACCGAGCCGGACGCGGCGGCGCACCCGCTCTCCCCGGTGCCCGACCCGGTCTCGCTGGCCGGCTTCGAGCGGATCTTCGCGGGCACCGCCTTCCCGCTCTGGCTGGGCAACTCGCTGCTGGTCACGGTGCTGGTGACGCTCGGCCGGGTGTTCTTCGACTCGCTCGCCGGGTACGCGCTGGCCCGGCTGCGGTTCCGCGGCCGGGCCGGGCTCTTCGCCGCGATCATCGCGGTGATGGCGGTGCCCGGCGTGGTGCTCCTGATCCCGAAGTTCCTGGTGCTCAACCAGCTCGGCATGTACGACAGCTACGCCGGGCTGATCGTGCCGCTGCTCGCCGACGCGGCCGGGGTCTTCATCATGAAGCAGTTCTTCGAGTCGATCCCGGTCAGCGTGGAGGAGGCGGCCCGGATCGACGGCGCGGGCACCTTCCGCACCTTCTGGTCGGTGGTGCTGCCGATGGCGAAGCCGGCCCTGATCACGCTGACCATCCTGTCCTTCCAGGGCTCCTGGAACGAGTTCCCGCACAGCCTGGTCGCGGTGCAGGACCCGGGCCTGTTCACCCTGCCCCGGGGCCTGGCCGACCTGGTCAGCGGCTCGCTCGGCAAGGGCACCCAGTACCCGCTCAAGCTGGGCGCCGCGCTGCTCGCCACCATCCCGGTGGCGGTGCTCTTCGTGATCTTCCAGCGCTACTTCGTCCGCGGCGCCAACGAGGGCGCCGACAAGGGCTGACGGTCAGGAGTCGGCGGGCGGCTCGGTGGGGACTGCGACGTGTAGGCGGAGTTGGGGGACCAGCATGTCGTCGACGTCCAGGGCCCGGGCGGCGCCGTCCGGCTCCCAGCCGGTGCTGGTGAGGAATTTGCGGGTCGCGGCGTCGGCGTCGAACGTCCAGGCCACGGCCCGGGTGAAGCCGTCTTCCCGCCAGAGGTCCACCATGGCGGCGAGCAGGCGGCTGCCGTGGCCGCGCCGACCCCAGCGGGGCTCGACCAGCAGGTCGGTCACCGCCGCCACGTCGTCGCCGAGCGCCTCGGCCGGCTCTCCCGGGGCCAGCGCCTCCGCGTCGGCCGGACCGGATGCGGCGAACCCCACCAGATAAGATTGCTCGGCCTGTTCGACGGCGACCAGCACGCGGTGTGCGCCCGAGGGCGGCTCCTGCACCGCCGCGCTCCACCGCCGGGCGAGGTACGCCTCGTCCAGGTTGTCGAGCACGTGCCGGGGCAGGATCCGGCGGTACGCGGCCCGCCAGGTCGCGAGCTGGATGCGTGCGATCTCGCCGGCGTCTTCCGGACGCGCCGGGCGGACGTACCCGAGAGCCATGGCACGTGAGCCTACGCAGGGCGAGGGAGGCGACGGTGGCGCAGGGTCCGGGGCGGACGTTCGGGCAGGTCGTCGGCGTGGCGGTGCTCGCCGTCGCGGTGGCGTGGTTCCTCTCCGTCGCGGCCGTGCGGCACGGCTTCTTCGACCTCCAGGTCTACTACGGCGCGCTGACCTTCTGGGTGCACGGCGGCGGGGAAATCTACGACTTCCTCCGGCCGCCCACCCAGTACGGCTTCACCTATCCACCGTTCGCCGCGCTGGTCATGCTCCCCATGGCGTACCTGCCCTGGACGGCGGCGGCCGCGGTGAGCGTGGTGGCCAGCGTGCTGACCAGCGCGGTGGTGATCTGGTGGCTGGTGGAGCCGATCTCCCGCCGGGCCGGCTGGACCCGCTGGTTCGCCGTCGCGGTGGCGCTCTGCCTGGCCGCCGCGTTCGAACCGATGCGCGAGACGGTCAACTTCGGCCAGGTCAACATGCTGCTGCTCTTCCTGGTCGCGGTGGACCTGCTGCGGCTGCTGCCGGCGGGCAACCGGTGGGCCGGGGTCGGCATCGGCCTGGCCACCGCGATCAAGCTGACCCCCGGCGTGTTCATCGTCTACCTGCTGGTCACCCGGCGCTGGCGGGCCGCGTTCACCGCCATGGGCGCCGCCACCGGGGCGACCCTGCTCGCCGGGGCGCTCTTCCCGGACGCCTCCCGCGAGTTCTGGACCGAGGCGCTGTGGAACACCGCGCGGATCGGTGAGCTGGCGTTCGTCTCGAACCAGTCGCTGCGCGGGGTGGTCGCCCGGCTGGACCCCGAACGCCCGAGCACGGTGGCCTGGCTGGTACTGGTGCTCGCCACCCTCGCCGTCTGGGCGTGGCGCTCCCGGGCCGCGGTGGCCGCCGGCGACGAGGCCACCGGCCTGGCGCTGACCGGCGCGACGATGTGCCTGGTCAGTCCGGTCACCTGGGTGCACCACCTGGTCTGGCTGATCCCCGCCCTGATCCTGCTGGTCGACAACGCCATGGCGGCCCCCGCGGGCAGCCGCCGGCGCCGCCTCCTGCTGGCCGCCGCGGTCGTCGGGTACGGCTTCCTGATCAGCCGGATCGTCTGGGCCTGGGAGAAGGACTTCACCGGCGTCGACGGCTTCCTGGGCAGCAACACCTACGTCTGGATCAGCCTGGCGCTGCTGCTCGGCCTGCCGATCCGCCGCTGGGCCACGCCGACCGGCGCCGGTCCGGAGCGCGAGGACGGGCCCGCCGGCTCGGCGGGGGAGCCCCGGCCGGTCGGGTCAGCCGTCGAGGCGGGCGGTGTAGCGCAACTCGGCGAGGCGGACCGGGTCGCGCCCGCCGGAGAGCGGCACCGTGTAGGTGGACTCCTCACCGTCCGGTGACAGGCCGGCCCGCTCGTAGAAGCGGCGGGCCCGGTCGTTTCCGGCCAGCACCCAGAGCCGGTACTCGGCCCAGCCCCGCTCGGCCAGGGCCTCGCGGGCCGCGCCCAGCAGTGCCCGACCGGTCCCGGTGCCCCACCGGGCGGGCTCGACGTACATGGTGACGATCTCGCCGTACGTCGGGTCGAGGTCGGCCCGGTCCTGGTTGTTCCGGTACGGCCCGAAGGTGGTGAAGCCGGTGACCACCCCGTCGACCTCGGTGATCAGGGTGGTGAACGGGTGTTCCGGGTCGGCCGTGCCGAGGTCCTGCCGGCGCTGCGCCCAGGCGCGGACGTTGAGCCGGCGCAGCACCTCGTCCGGCATGAGGCCGGCGTAGCCGGCCTGCCAGCTGCGGATGTGCACTCCGGCGATCGCCTCGGCGTCGTCCGGCTCCTCCCGGCGAATGGTGAGCATCCGTCCGTTCTATGCCTCGGCGGGCGACCGGTCCAGCGTCCGCACCGAGGCGGCCATAATTCGGCCTCCGCGCCGCTAGGCGGCGCTGCGTCCGAATGAAGGCCGTCGTACCGGTGGATTAGGGTCGCCGACGATGGCCGTACCGGAATCTCTCTCGCTCGCCCAGGCCCGGCGGATCGCCCTGACCGCCCAGGGCTTCACCGACCCCGCGCCCGGCGGCGCGCCCACCCGCCGGCACCTGCGCCGGGTGCTCGACCGGGTCGGGCTGATCCAGATGGATTCGGTCAACGTCCTGCAACGCGCGCACTACCTGCCGCTCTACAGCCGGCTCGGGCCGTACCCGACCACCCTGCTCGACAGCGCCGCCTACCGGCGCCCCCGCGAGCTCTTCGAGTACTGGGGGCACGAGGCGTCGCTGGTGCCGGTCGGGCTGTATCCGGCGCTGCGCTGGCGGATGGCCCGGGCCCGGGAGGAATCCTGGGGCGGAATGCGCCGGATCGCCCAGGAGCAGCCGGGGCTGGTCGCCTGGGTTCGCGACGAGGTGGCCGCCCGGGGGCCGCTGACCGCGGCCGAGATCGAGCACGACGCGCCCCGGGAGACCGGCAACTGGGGGTGGAACTGGTCGGCGGTCAAGCGGGCGCTGGAGTTCCTGTTCTGGGCCGGCGAGGTGACCGCCGCCGACCGCACCACCTCCTTCGCCCGCCGTTACGACCTGCCGGAGCGGGTGCTGCCGGCCGCCGTGCTCGACGCGCCCACCCCGAGTGACGCCGACGCCTACCGCGCCCTGGTCGCGATCGCGGCCCGGTCGCTTGGCGTGGCCGCCGAGCCGGAGCTGCGCGACTACTTCCGGCTGCCGCTGGCCGGCGCCCGGCGGGCGGTCGCCGAGCTGGTCGAGGCGGGGGAGTTGGTCCCGGTCAGCGTGCAGGGCTGGCGGCAGCCGGCGTACCTGCACGCGCAGGCCCGGCTGCCCCGCTGGGTCCGCGGCAACACGCTGGTCAGCCCCTTCGATCCGCTGGTCTGGGAGCGGGCCCGCACCGAGCGGCTCTTCGACTTCAGCTACCGCATCGAGATCTACGTCCCCGCCCCGCAACGGGTGCACGGCTACTACGTCCTGCCGTTCCTGCAGGGTGAGCGGTTCGCCGCCCGGGTCGATCTCAAGGCCGACCGGAAGTCGGGCGTGCTGCTGGTGCCGGCCGCCTGGATCGAGCCCGGCGCCGAACCGGGCGAGACCGCGATCGCGCTCGCCGCGGAGCTGTACCGGCTGGCCGGCTGGCTCGGCCTGGACGCGGTGGCCCCGCCGGTCGCCGGCGACCTCGCGGTCCCGCTGGCCGCCGCGCTGGCCGGCGTGGCCGGTGTAC
>NZ_QGGF01000276.1 GCF_003857015.1 Micromonospora globispora
TTCCTGGGGTCCCAATGGCCCCGTGCGGACCGTTCGGCAACTCCGTCCGCCGTGTAATGGCCTCCGGCCTTCGTGGTGCCTCTGGTACGTCGAGAACGGGTGAAGGCGTGTCCGCCTGGCCCTGGTCATCTCCGGGACTCGTCACCGCGTCACCTCACTGACCCAGGGGTGACGCGCGGGGCGGGGCGTGGGGTTCGGACCGGCTGACTTTCCGCCCCGGCGCCGTAGGCGGCCGGGGCGGCGGCTCCGCAGGAGCCGTTTGCCGCGCCCCGGCCCGCGCCGCGCGGAGCGCCTTGATCTCAGTACAGGCCAATTCGGCAACAGATCACAGGCAGTTCGGAGCCGGCCAAGACCAACCACGACATCACTCACTCGCTCCGGACGCTGTCCACCCGCAAGCGAGTCGCAACCCCACCCGGCCCTGACGCCCGTCTGGCGCGGGCTCGCCGTGGCAGACCGCGCTCGCTGCTCTCGCCCTACATACACAAAGACAGCCGGCCCCTACTGGCCGACTGCCTCTGCCCTGCCTTATCTCTAAGCCCGGATCCACCGATGTGGTGCGGGGTGAACGTGCTGTGGGTGTGAGAATGCCCTTCTGCGCTGGAAAGATCGGACTTGTCTAGGGTCCATCTTCCAGCCACAAGAAGGGCATCTCGTAGATGCAACTGTCTCACACTCCCGGGAGGCTGTCGGTTGAGTTCGATGAGCCGAATTTGGTGGCCTCGGCGGGGGCAGCAAGAAAACAACGATTAGCCCACTGCCTGGGACGGGAGTTGAGGAGCCGGGAGTAGTAGCACGCACTGCGGCTGGAAGTCGCCCGACCGGTCAGCGCTTCTGCTCGGCGGGCGCCTTCACCCGGTTCAGGCACCGGCCTCGAGCACGGCGAGGTCGCGTACCGCATAACGGTGATGCTCGGCCTCTTCCTTGAGCACCACCTTGAGGCAGCTGCGCACGACGTACTCCCGGTCGGGATAGGGGTCCGCCGGCTTGCGACCACACACCCGTTCGAGCTCGGCCTCGGTGAGCCCGTCGACGACACGCCGCATCGTGGCCATGCGAGCGAGCCGCGGCGCGAGTACCTCGTCGAGCGTCGGGGTGGCTTCGAGGGTGAGCCCGAGCTTCGCCGCTGCGTCGGGCGGCATCCCGCCGTAAGGAAGGCCCAACGGGTGGTACGGCGCATCCTCCTCGAGTACGGCATTGCCGAGCCATGCATCGCCGGCCATCAGCAGGTGCCGTTGGGTCTCGACGAACGACCACTCGCCGTTGACCTGCTCGTGCAGCTTGGCCTCGGGCAGGAGCCTGGCGCGGTCGAGCGTCGCCTCCCATTGCGTCTCGATGGCATCCCAAGCAGCCCGGTAGTCGACGGAGGACGCGGCGTCACGCGCCAGCACCCGCGTGGGATGCTGCCGGTCGAGCTCGGCCTCGACGTAAGCGGTCACGTCGACGTCGTTAACGACGAGACGCTCGAAGTCGCCACCGAGGTAGACGTCGCCCCCATAGCAGTCCACGATCTTCAGGCCGCTGACCTCGCAATCGCGAATCTCAAGGCCGGCAAGGTCGCATAGGTGGATGCGGGCACCACGGAACTGGTCACTCTGGGCGTACTCGGCAGGCATCGAGGCAGTTTCCCGCATCCGTCCCGCCTGCGCCAGTGGGTAGCACAGCGTGAGGGTCGTAGTCAACTGATGATGATTGCGAGAACGGCTCCACCCAGTATGTAAGGGCCAAGACGTTTCCGACGCGCCGGCAGGCGGCGTCCTTTCTGGCCGAGACGGAGACAGCCATCGCCCGCGGTGGCTATGTCGATCCGCACGCCGGCCGGCTGCTGTTCGGGAAGTACGCGCAGCGGTGGCGGGAGTCGCGCAACGATGAGCTGACAACCCGGGCGCGGGATGCATCGATCCTTCGGACGCATGTGCTTCCGCGCTGGTCGGATGTGCCGCTGTTCCGCATCGATCACCTGGCGGTTCAGTCCTGGGTGACCGAACTGGGCGCCCGGCGTTCGCCCGCCACTGTGGCGGAGTGCTTCCGCCTGTTCGCCGCGATCCTTCGCGCGGCCGTCCTCGACCGGCTGATTGGCGTCAACCCGTGCGAGGGCGTGAGGGTGCCATCCCGCCGGAAGAAGGACAGTGATGGACATGTTCTGACCCGCGCTGACCTAATCGGCCGGCTCCTACCGGCGGTCCCGGATCGGTACCGCGCCCTGGTCGCGCAGCCCCGGCACGGTCCCGAAGGCCCCGGTGACCAGCGAACCGAGCGTTGGCCGGCGGCACCGGCCTGCGGTGGGGCGAGTGCACGGGTCTGCGTTGGGAATCGCTCAACGTGACCACGAAGACGGTCGAGGTTGTCCGGGTCGCCGTCGAGGTTGCGGGCACGGTCACGATCAAGCCCTACCCGAAATCACGGGCAGGCCGGCGTGCCGTCCCGGTGCCAGACTTCGCGGCTGACCTGCTGGCGGCCCATCAGGAGGCGTTTCCGGCCGGCCCGCGCGGTGAGGTGTTCACCAACTCGTCCGCCGGTCCGCTGCGGCGAACCCTGTTCCGGGCTCGCGTCTGGCGGCCATCACTCGTGCGCGCCGGCCTGCTCGGAGACGTGAGCCGTCTGGGCCACTTCAAGTGGCGCGCAGCCTGGGTCGACCTGGACGGCGTCAAGTGCTCCGCCGAGTTCACGACCGAGCGGGAAGCCGTCGCACACGTGGCGAAGATAGCGCCGGGCGGGCTGCGCTTCCACGATCTGCGGCACTCGTACGCCACCGAGCTGGTGTCGCGCGGTGTGCCCGTCAACGACGTCCAGGCCGTGATGGGCCACGAGAAGCCGTCGACCACGTTGAACCTCTACACGCACCGATCGGACGGGAGAGATCAACGCATCCGCGACGCGTTCGCTTCGTCTCGCTGACTTCTTCATCGGCGTGTTCAACCTGCTGCCGCTGACGATCCGCTGACTTCCAACGACGACTAGCGATGCAATCAGCAAAAGGCACCCTCGCCGGAGGGTGCCTTTTCTGTGCTATATCGATGGTGGGCGATACTGGGATCGAACCAGTGACCTCTTCGGTGTGAACGAAGCGCTCTCCCGCTGAGCTAATCGCCCTCAGCGCGCATGACTCTACCTGATCGACAACGCAGACCAAAAACCCGGGGTCAGTGCGTCGCGAGGTAATGCAACACCTTCGCCACCAGGTCGATCCCGAGGCTGTACTTGAGCGACAGCCAGACCACCACGGCGACGAAGACCAGCCCGACCGCACCGAGCGCGAACCGCACCGGCAATGACCGACTCGTGACCCATCGGGTCCAGGCGTAGACGTGCCGGCGGGTGAAGCCGAGCAGCCGCCGGGCCCAGTGG
This sequence comes from Micromonospora globispora, assembly GCF_003857015.1. Taxonomy (GTDB): domain Bacteria; phylum Actinomycetota; class Actinomycetes; order Mycobacteriales; family Micromonosporaceae; genus Micromonospora; species Micromonospora globispora. The sequence goes on from NZ_QGGF01000276.1 coordinate 3,349, forward strand.
TACTCCACCGCCCAGATGCCCAGCCCCGCGATCACCAGCAGCCAGCCGGGTCCGGGCAGCGGGATCAGGGCGATACCGACGGTGACCACGATGGCGCCGGCGATGGCGATGAAGATCTTGAGGGTGACCCGGCCGGTCGGGTTGGAGCGAATCAGGTCGAGGGTGGTGTGCACGCGCCCGCGCCAGCCACCGCGACGGCGCTCGGCGACGGCGGTGCCGCCACCGCGGGACGCACCCCGGGCACCCGAAGGGCTCCGGGATTCCGGCTCCGTCGACACCTCGTACCCCCGCCTTTCGGCTGCTCGGACCGCTCCTTTCGGCGGGTCGGCCATGGTCGTCGGATCGATCGCGGAACGTCTCGCGACCATTTCCACCCCCAGTGTCGCCCGGGACCGTCACCCTCGCAGAGGACTGGACGTTACCGGAGTAAGTCGACGACTGAACCACCCGTTGCCGGGCGGCACCACGGACTGGGCAGAACCGGAAATCCTACAAGAATTTTCACATTCTCGTGGGCTTTCCGACCCCCTTCCCACCACAGGGTGAAGTCAGCGTATGGCGGAGCGTAGCCAGGAGTAGCACCTGAGTATGGGGAAAGCGGGACACGCGCGTTCCGCAGCGGTGCCGGGGGGAGAACGTCCATGAGTGTCATCCGACCGACGACCGTAGAGGTCGAGACGTCGCTAAGGCTCGTCGCGCCTGACGCCACCGCATTGCCGGTGCGTGCCAGTCTGCGTTACGACCCTGCTGACCCGTATGCGGTCCATGTCCTGTTCCACGCCGAATCCGCCGGCGGCGAGGCGGTGAGCTGGTCGTTCGCTCGCGAACTGCTGGTCACCGGGCTCGACGAACCGGCCGGCATCGGCGACGTCCGGGTCTGGCCGTGGGCCACACCGCGCGGCGACTTCGTCGCGCTGGCGCTGTCGTCGCCGGACGGCAACGCCCTCTTCGAGGTCCCGCGCAGCGTCCTCGTGCGCTTCCTGCGTCGGACCTACGTCGTCGTCCCGCGCGGCCGCGAGGCCGAGCACCTGGACGTCGACACGGCGGTGAACCGGCTACTCGCCGGCCGCTGACCACGCACACCGGAGCCGCGCGGATCTGCCGAGTCCGCGCGGCTCCGGCTACCACCGATCGGGTACGCCGTGGGCGTGGCCGATTCAGCCGTGCGTGGTGATGCCGCCGTCCACCGGGATCACGGCACCGGTCAGGTACGCGCCGGCCCGGGACGCCAGGTAGATCGCCGTACCCGCCATGTCCTCGGGGCGGCCGACCCGCCCGAGCGGCACCTGCTGCTCGATGGCCGACCGGGATGCCGGGTCGTCCAGCGCGAAGGCCATCATCTTGCTCTCGAACGGGCCGGGCGCGATCGCGTTGACCGTGATCTGCTCGCCGGCGAGCTGGTGGGCGAGGCTGCGGGTGAGCATGTGCACGGCCGCCTTGGTCGCCGAGTAGGCGTACACCTCCATCCACGGCACCCGGATGCCGTCGACGGACCCGATGTTGATCACGCGGGCCGGGTCGTCGGCGCTGGCTGCCGCGCGCAGCGCCGGCAGCAGCGCGGTGGTGAGCCGGAAGACGGCCTTGACGTTGACCGCCCAAAGCTTGTCGAACGCCGCCTCCGGGTACGACTCCAGCGGCGCGCCCCAAGTCGCGCCGGCGTTGTTGACCAGCACGTCGAGCCGGTCGGTGCGCTCCCGGACGGCGGCGGCCAGCCCTTCCGCGCCCTCGTTGTGGCTGAGGTCGGCAGGGCTCGCCTCGCAGTGCCCCTCCGTGGAGAGCTCCTTGGCCACGGTCTCGCAGACCTCCGCCTTCCGCGACGAGATGATGACCCGCGCGCCGGCCTGCACGAAGCCCCGGGCGATCATCAGCCCGATCCCCCGTGAGCCGCCGGTGACCAGGACCGTCTTGCCGTCGACCGAGAACAGATCCGTCATGCCCATCCCATCGCGAGTCGGCGGGTCGCGGGTGGTCCGCCGACCCGGGCGCTACCGCTCGGTAACCTAGCCCCCCGGTGCGCGCCGGGACAAGACCGCCGTTTCCGGACGCGCGCCGAGATGCGACCTGCGGAAAGGGCAGTTACCGTCGGGACGATGGTCACTACCGGTCAGCTCTCCCCGGCAATCCGCACCGACCTGCCCATGACCGAGTACGACGCCGACGCCATCGTGACCGGCGCTCTCGGTGACCTGGTGCCCGAAGCCACCTGGCGGCGCCCGGTGCTCCTCGATGCGGACCTGTTGATCCTGGTCACTGGCGGACACGGCAGTGCCGAGCTGGACTTCCGGGCGCTGCCCTGCCGACCCGGCACCCTGCTGCGGGCCCACCCCGGTCAGGCACTGCGCTGCCTGGGTGCCCACCTCGACGCCTGCGTGGTGCGTTGGAGCGCCGGCACCCTGCGCGGCCTGGACGTCGATCCGGACACCGTGGCGGCGTACCGGCAGCTCGCCGGGGAGGACGAGGACGCGGTGATCAGCGAGGTCACCCAGCTCGCGGTGGACGCGGAACGGCACCGGGGCGTGCCCGCCGCCCGGGCTCTGCTCCGCCACCAGCTGGCCGTGCTGCTGCTGCGGCTGCACCTGATCGGCGGTGCCGAGGAGCGGCCGGCGGCGCGCGCCGAGTCGGCCACCTTCCACCGGTTCTGTCAGGAGGTGGAACGCGGCTACCAGCACACCCGCCGCGTCGAGGACTACGCCGCCCGGCTCGGCTGCTCGGTGCGTACCCTCACCCGGGCCTGCCTCGCGGTCACCGGCCGCAGCGCCAAGCAGGTGATCGACGAGCGGGTGGCGCTGCAGGCCAGCCGGCTGCTCGCCGCCACCGACGAGCCGATCGCCCAGATCGGCCGCCGGCTCGGTTTCCCGGAGCCGACCAACTTCGGCCGCTTCTTCACCCGCGAGGTCGGGGTCAGCCCGGGTGCCTTCCGGGCCGCCCGCGAGCAGCCGCTCCCGGTTCGGATGGTGCGTCCGCGTCCGCCCGTGGACGCACCGGCGCCCAACGGGCGGGCATGATGACAGGGTGCAGATCACCGCGCGCGGCGACTACGCGGTCCGGGCGGGCCTGAGCCTGGCCACCGCGTACCCCGCCCTGCTGTCGACCCAGGCCATCGCCGCCGAGCAGGACATGCCCCGCAAGTTCCTCGAGGCAGTCCTGGCGGACCTGCGCCGGGCTGGGATCGTCCGGGCGCAGCGCGGCGCCGAGGGCGGCTACACGCTGGCCCGGCCGCCGAAGGACATCACCATCGGGCAGATCCTGCGCGCGGTGGAGGGGCCCCTCGCCGGGGTACGCGGGCTGCGTCCGGAGGAGACGAAGTACGAGGGCGCGGCGGAGAACCTGCCCCGGCTCTGGGTCGCCGTCCGGGCCGCCGTCCGGCAGGTGGTCGACGAGGTGAGCCTCGCGGAGGTGACCAGCGGCCGGCTCCCCGGTCACGTCCGCAGGCTGATCGCCCGTCCCGACGCCTGGGAACCCCGCTGACCACCCCCGCCGGAGGCGATGAGTGCGTGCCTGACCGCCGCGCCTGACGAACGGAAGCGATGACACCGCTGACGGCCGCCGGGAGCGGTGGCGCCAGGGCTGACCGGGCCCGCGACGCCGGTGGTCACCGCAGCGGTCAGAGCGTCCGGACCACCTCCGGGTAGCTCAGCCGGGGCAGCCGCTCCCGCCAGGCGTCCGCCGCGGGCCGGCCGATGTTCATCAGCAGCAGCACCCGGTGCCGCCCGTCCGGCCAGAACTCCCGCTCCACCCCGGCCGGGTCGAAGCCCGCCATCGGCCCGGCCGCCAACCCGGCGGCCCGCACCCCGACCAGGAAATAGCCGATCTGCAGTGCGGCGTTGAGCCGGGCCTGCTCCTCCCGCCCGTCCGGGTCGCCGGCGAACCCGTCCCGGGCCTGCGCCCGGTGCGGGAACAGCTCCGGCAGCCGCTCGTGCCAGTCGATGTCGGCGGCGAGCACCGCGACCAGCGGCGCCGCCGCCGTCTTGACCCGGTTGCCCGAGCTGACGTACGGCAGCAGCCGGGCCCGCGCCTGCGCCGAGCGGAGCAGCAGCACCCGCAGTGGCTGCGCGTTCATGGCCGTCGGGCCGTACCGGACCAGGTCGTGAATCGCCCGCAACTGGTCGTCGTCGACCGGCTCGTCGGTGAACGTGTTGGCGGTGCGGGCCCGCCGGAACAGCAGGTCCTGCGCGGCCGGATCGAGCGCCAACAGGTCCTGCGCCGGTGGGGCGGTCACCACGGCGACGGCCACGGGCCGAAGGTGGTGGTGTAGGTGCCACGGTGGTGGACCAGCGGGTCGCCATCCTCCCCCGCGCCAAGGGCGAGGGGCTCGCCGAGCACGATGGTGTGGTCGCCGGCCTCGATCCGGCGGACCACCCGGCAGAGCAGCACCGCGAGCGCGCCGTCGATCAGCGGCACCCCGAACGGCCCCTGCGTCCAGCCCCGGTGGCGGGCGAACCGGTCGATGCCGCTGGTCGCGAACGTCTTCGCCACCTCCTGCTGGCTGGAGGCGAGCAGGTGCACCGCCAGATGCTCGGCCCGTTCCACGGTCGGCCAGCTCGACGACTCCCGCCCCAGGCAGAACGACACCAGCGGCGGGTCCAACGACACCGAGGTGAACGAGGTGGCGGTGAAGCCGGCCGGTGGCAGCGACGGCAGCTGCCGGCCGCCGGCCAGGCCGGGCGCGGTCACCACGGTGACCGTGGACGCCTGCCGGCGCAGCAGGGTACGGAACAGGTCCCGGTCGACAGGGCGCAGCTCGACGGCACCGGCTTCCGGCCGGTCCACGGTGGTCATGCCGTCACCAGCTCACGTGCGGCGTACGCGCTGGCGGGCCGGGGCAGTCCGTAGTGCTCGCGCAGCGTTCGGCCGGTGTACTCGTGCCGGAACAGGCCACGCTCGCGTAGCAGCGGCACGACGTGGTCCACGAACGCCTCCAGCCCGTACGGCAGCAGCGGTGGCATCACGTTGAAGCCGTCGGCGGCGCCCTGGCTGAACCACAGCTCGATCTGGTCCGCGATCTGCTCGGGTGTGCCGGCAACCACTCGGTGCCCGCGCCCGCCGCCGAGCCGGCCGATGAGCTGCCGGATGGTCAGCTTCTCCCGGCGGGCCAGCTCGACGACGAGCTGGTAGCGGCTCTGGTGCGACTGCACGCTGCTCAAGTCCGGCAGCTCGGGCACCGGGCCGTCCAGCGGCAGCCCGGTGAGGTCGACGCCGGTCATGCCGGAGAGCTGGGAGAGGGCGTGCTCGGGGACGATCAGCGCCTCCAGTTCGTCGGCGAGGGCGCGCGCCTCGACCTCCGTACCGCCGATCACCGGTGCGATGCCCGGCAGCACCTTGACCAGGTCGGGGTCCCGGCCGGCGGCGATGGTCTGCCGCTTGAGCTCGGCGTAGAACGCCTGCCCGTCGGCGAGGGTCTGCTGGGCGGTGAAGACGGCCTCGGCGTACCGGGCGGCGAAGGCGATGCCGTCGGCGGACGAGCCGGCCTGCACCAGCAGCGGCCGGCCCTGCGGCGGGCGCGGGGTGTTCAGCGGCCCCCGGACCGTGAAGTGCTCGCCCGTGTGCCCGACCTCGTGCACCCGGTCGGTGTCGGCGAAGACGCCGGCCGCGGTGTCGAGGACCAGGGCATCGTCCTCCCAGCTGTCCCAGAGCTTGATGGCCACGTCGACGAACTCGGCGGCCCGGCGGTACCGGTCGGCGTGCGCCGGGTGGTCGTCGAGGTTGAAGTTCCACGCCTCTCGCGACTGCGCGGAGGTGACGATGTTCCAGCCGGCCCGGCCGCCGCTGAGGTGGTCCAGCGAGGCGAACTTCCGGGCCACGTTGAACGGCTCGTTGTAGGTGGTGGAGACGGTGGCGATCAGGCCGATGTGCTCGGTCACCGCGGCCAGCGAGGCGAGCAGGGTGAGCGGTTCGAAGACGGCCTGGATGTTGTGTCGGACGGCCGGCCCGACGGCGAGCCCGTCGGCGAGGAAGACCGAGTCGAGGGTGCCGCGTTCGGCGATCCGGGCCAGCTCCTGGAAGTGCCGGACGTCGCCGACCCGGCGCGGGTCGGTACGCGGGTGTCGCCAGGCGGCCTCGTGGTGGCCGACGCCCATCAGGAACGCGTTGAGGTGCAGGGTGCGGGACATGGGTTTTCCTCTCAGGCGGTGACGTCGACGCGCCAGGTGGAGAAGCGGCGTTCCCAGGCGACGAGGAGCTGGTTGACGACCAGGCCGATGGCGGAGATCGTGATGATCCCGGCGTACATGTCGGGGATGGCGAAGTTGTACTGGGCGTAGTTGACGAGGTAGCCGAGCCCGGCCTTCGCCCCCACCATCTCGGCGGCGACGAGCACCAGGATCGAGTAGGCCCCGGCGAGCCGGACGCCTGTGAAGATGGTCGGTACGGCCGCCGGGAGGATCACCTTCTGGAACAGCCGCAGGTGGTTCAGCCCCATCGAGCGGGCCGAGCGCACCAGCAGCGGGTCGACGCCCTTCACCCCGGCGATGGTGTTCAGCAGGATCGGCCAGGAGCAGGCGTAGAGCACCAGGGCGATCTTGGAGGTCTCCCCCAGGCCGAGGATCAGCACGAAAACCGGCAGCAGGGCCAGGGCGGCGGTGTTGCGAAACACCTCCAGCAGCGGGCTGAGCAGCTCGGCGAGGGGCCGGTACCAGCCGATCAGCAGGCCGAGCGGGATGGCGGTGACCACGGCCAGGGCCAGTCCGGTGAGCGAGCGGGTGAGGCTGGCGCCGACGTGGTCGGCGAGCTGACCGCTGGTGAGCAGCGCCCACCAGGCGGTGAGCACCTCGGACAGCGGCGGCAGGAACACCCGGTCGACCAGCCCGGCCCGGGGCGCGGTCTCCCAGACCGCGGCGAGGGCGAGCAGCGCGGCGCTGCGGTGCAGCGCCCGACCGCCGAGCGCGAGCAGCCGGCCGGGCAGCGGGGGCGCGGCAAGGGCGGGCGCCCCCGGGGGCGCCCGCCCTTGCCG
>NZ_QGGF01000513.1 GCF_003857015.1 Micromonospora globispora
TCACCGAGGCGCTGCGCGCGCTCGGCGCTACGGCCGGCGGATCGCCCGAGCTCTCCGTCGCGCCCTGCCCCGGGGGCAACGGTCTCGCCCGGACCGCCCGGACCACCGCCCCGGCCGGTGCGAACCCCTTGGCCACCGCGCTCGCGCCGCTGGCCGCCGGCCCCGTCGTCCTCGACACCCCCGAGGGATACGCCTACCGCCGCGGTCCGGTCACCGTTCTCGCCGAGCGCACCGGCGACCAGCTCCACCTCACCGTCACCACCCCCTGCACCGCCTGACCCGCCCGGGGGCGGGTTGGTCAGTGGGCGTGGTCGTGCGGGCCGCGGCTGCGGCCGAGGGCGTCGACGCGGCCCCACCGGCCGGGGATGTCGAGCAGTTCCACCCGGCCCATCCCCTCCGGCACGGCCGGGTCGATGATCAGGTGCTCGCCCTGCGGTTCCAGACCGAGCATCACCCGGAGCAGCAGCAGCGGGGTGCCGGCGGACCACGCCTGCGGGCTGCACGCGGTCGGGTACTCCACCGGGTAGTCGGTGAGGTTGCGCTCGTACCCGGCGAACGCCTCGGGCAGCCGCCCGTCGAAGAACCGGGAGGCGCTCAGTATCCCCTCGCAGATCTGGCTGGCCTCCTCGCGGAAGCCGTACTTCCACAGGCCCCAGGCGATGATCGAGTTGTCGAACGGCCACACCGTGCCGACGTGGTAGCCGACCGGGTTGTACCGCCCCTGGTCGTCGGCGAGGGTGCGCACCCCCCAGCCGGAGAAGAGCCGCGGCCCGAGCAGGTGCTGGGCGACCAGACCGGCCCGGGACTCGTCGACGATGCCGCTCCACAGCAGGTGCCCGATGTTCGAGGAGAGGGCGTCGACGTGCCGGCCCTCGGCGTCCAGGGCGAGCGCGTAGTACTCCTTCTCCGGGATCCAGAAGTCCCGGTTGAACCGTTCCTTGAGTGCGGCCGCCTCGCGCTCCAGCCGGTCGGCGTACGCGGGGTCGTTCCAGAACTTCCGGGCCAGCCGCGCGCCGCGCAGCTTCGCGTCGTAGGCGTACCCCTGGGTCTCGCAGGTGGCCCGGGGGAAGCCCGGCAGCCGGCCGTCGGAGTACGACACCGAGTCCCAGGAGTCCTTCCAGCACTGGTTCTGCAGGCCGGTCTCCGGGTTGCGGGTGCTGTACCAGACGTAGCCGGTGCCGAGCAGGTCGCCGTACCGGTCGATCCAGTCAAGCGCCGATCGGGCCGCGAACTCCAACTGCCGGATCAGCGTGGCGTCCCCGGTCCACCGCTCGTACTCGTCGAGCAGGATGACGAAGAGCGGGGTGGAGTCGGCGGAGCCGTAGTAGGGGGAGTGCGGCTGCTCCTCGAAGCCGGCCGTCTCGCCGTACCGGAGTTCGTGCAGGATCTTGCCGGGCTCCTCGTCCCGGAAGTCGTCCAGCCGGCTGCCCTGCAGGCCGGCGAGCATCAGGGCGGTGGGCGGGATCAGCGCCGGCAGGAAGGGCAGCACCTGGAGCGAGGTGAAGATGCTGTCCCGGCCGAAGAGGGTCATGAACCAGGGCAGGCCGGCGGCGAGCAGTCGCACGCCGAGCGCGATCGACTCGTACCGCAGCGCGGCGATGTCGTTCAGGCTGCGCCGGTACGCCCCGGCGAGCGGCTGGCAGTCGCAGCCGAGCTTCGGTGCCCGGTCGATCAGCTCGTTCTGTTCGGCGTGGATGTTGCTGGCCGTGCGGTGCCCGCCGAGCGGCAGGGTGGCCCGGATGTCCTCGCCGCGCGCCCCGTAGATGACCGTCGCGACCTGCAGCCGGGTGGTCCACTCGCCGTGCGGGCCGACCCGGATCCGGAACGTCATGCCGGACTCGTCGATGTCCGCGGGCGCGGTCGTGGTGATCACCACCGCCCGGTGGAACGCCTCCCGGTGGTAGCTGAGCCGCAGCTCGTTCTCGCCGACGGTCGGGGTGGTCCGGCCCTTCTTCTGCCGCTGGTGCTTGATCTCGAAGAGGTCGGCGAAGTCGGCGCCCATGTCGACCCGGAGGGTGAACTCGACCTCCTGCCCCGAGTGGTTCAGCACGGTCAGTTCCTCGGCGAAGCTGCCGCCGATCGAGCGGCTGCGGATCACCGAGACCTTGGCGTCCAGGTAGTGGGTCGGCTCGCCGGGGACGAGGAAGTACCGGGTCCGGTACGACTGCGCGTCGTCGATGGAGAGGGCGTGCAGCCGTTCCCCGTTCAGGGTCAGCAGCCAGGTGGAGAGGAAGCGGGTGTCGAAGGAGAAGAGCCCGGTGGGGAAGTCGAAGGACGGCTCGATGTCCCCCTGCCGGTCGCTGACCAGGAAGGTGTTGCCGTCCAGGATGCTGACCCGTTCCCTCATGTCGCCCGTCCGGCCTGCTGGCGTGCCATCTGGCACGGGTCCCGGGTGCCCGGCGGGTCGGGAAAGAAACGGCGGAAGGCGAGGAAGAGCACCACGTTGCCGCTGAACGTGGCCTCGTTGCGGAAGACGGCGGCCACGGCCTGGTCGCGGCCGGTGACCAGCCGCTCGAACAGGTCCTCGCTGCTGCTCCAGACCGCGTCCGCCGGCCGGCTCTCGCGGCTCACCCGGGCGCTGCCTGGACCCATCTCGACCAGCCAGTGCTCGGTGCGGTGCCCGTTGCTCAGGTCGATCTGGAGGGTGCCGATGGCCGGGCCGTGCAGCACCGCCGGGGCGCGCGCCGGCAGTGACGCGAAGAACCGCTCGGTCGCCTCACCCACAACCGAATCGTAGGCAGCGGCCCGACAAGTCGGGTCAGTATCGGCAGTCCGCCCGTATCCGGCAGTTCGGACGCGAGCGGGATGGTGGCGTCAGTACACCAGCGCCTGCGCGCCCTCGGCCATCGCTTCCTCGACGAAGACCGCCGCGCCGGCGATCCGTACGCCCGGGATGACGTCGCCGGGGCCGATGTCCCGGCGGGCGGCGCACTGGGTGCACGCGGTGACCTTGCCGGTGGTCAGGATCACGTGCAGCAGCTCGCCCAGCGGGGCGGAGTGCGGCAGCTCGAACTCCTGCGCCCGCCCGGGCAACGCGAACCAGGTCGACTCGCCGGTCAGCCAGAGCGACACGTCGACCCCGGCGGCCGCCGCCGTGGCGGCGACGGTGAACGCCTGGGCGCACCGCTCCGGGGAGTCCGCGCCGGCGGTGGCCTTGACGACGAGAGTGCGGGCCATGGAGCCCAGCATAGGATGGCCGGGATGGTTACCGAGATCGGGTTCGTCAGCCTGCTGGTCGCCGGCCTGGGCGCGCTCGCCGGTGGCCTGGTCTACGTCGCCGTACGCATTTCGAGAGGTAGATGGTGAGCGCGAGGAGTGAGCCGGGTTTGCGAGCCCCGCAGTCGCGAACGAAGGTGGCCCGGTGAGCGAGAACCCGCTGCAGCCGCCGTGGCTGAACGCGCCGCCGGTCGACCCGTACCCGTACGAGGAGAGCCACGACCTGCGCGTCGGCCCGAAGCTGCACCCGAGCCTGGACGGGCTGCTGCCGTACATCGGGGTGTGGCGCGGGCGCGGCCGGGGCGGTTTCCCGACCATCGAGGACTTCGACTTCGCGCAGGAGATCCGGATCAGCCACGACGGCCGCCCGTTCCTGTTCTACGAGTCCCGCGCGTGGATCCTCGACAAGCAGAGCCGGCCGGTTCGCCCCGCCGGCCGCGAGGTCGGCTGGTGGCGGCCGGTGTTCGACGGTGACCGGGTCACCGACGAGCTGGAAGCGCTGATGACCACGCCGACCGGCGTGATGGAGCTGCACATCGGCAAGCGCAAGGGCACCCAGATCGAGTTCGCCACGGACGCGGTCGTGCGCACCGCGACGGCGAAGGAGGTCACCGCGGGGGCCCGGCTCTTCGGCATCGTCGAGGGCGCCCTGCTCTACGCCCAGGAGATGGCCGCCATGGGCCACGCGCTCAGCCCGCACCTCTCCGCCCGTCTCATCCGCGTCGGCGGCTGACCCCCGACGGTTCGGGAACCGGGAAGCCCAGCAGCGCCTGCAGGGCACCCGTGTGCGGGGAGGGCGCCAGTTCGGTGCCGTCGAGGGTGCGGACCTCGACCAGGCCGCGGACCGACGAGGTCAGCCAGACCCCGTCGGCGACGCACAGCTCGGCGGCGCCGGTCATCCGTTCCGCAGCGGTGAAGCGCAGTTCGCCGGCGTGCTCCAGGAGCCAGCGGACGGTCACCCCGGGCAGGATGCCGGTCGTCGCGGCCGGCACCGTGCAGAGGGTCGACCCGCTGAGCCAGACCACGTTCGCGCTCGGTCCCTCCAGCACGTAGCTGTCGGTGGAGACCCAGAGCACGTCGTCCACCCCGTTGCGGGCCGCCCAGCGGCGGGCCGCGGTGCTCGCCCCGTACGAGGTGGACTTGATGCCGGCGGGCAGCCACTCCAGGCCGGGTCGGGCCTCGGCGGGCACCCCGAGGGGAAGGGTGGCCACCGTCACCCCGTCCCGGCGGGCCGCCCGGGCCGCCTCGGGCACCTCGGCGAGGGTGGCGTAGACGGTCGGTGGGCCGCCGCTCTCCGGTCCCCGGGTGCAGACCAGCCGCAGCGCCCCCTCCACCTCGGCCGGCCAGCCCGCCCGGACCGCGTCCAGCAGCTCGACCAGCGCCCCGGCGGGCGGCAGGGACAGCTCCACCGCGGCGGCGCCGGTTCGGAGCCGCGCCAGGTGCGCGTCGAGCAGCCACGGCCGCCCGCCCCGCAGGTGCATGGTCTCGAAGAGCCCGTCGCCGCGCAGCACGCCCAGGTCGTCGCCGCGCAGCACCGGCTCCTCCGGCGGTACGACGCCCCGCCCGAGCACGGCCATCCGCGATGCCACCATGCCCGTCGAGCCTAGTGCCGTACGTCATCAGCGGCCGGCCCGGCGCGGCGACCGAACTATGATCGGACGGTGTCCGAATCCTCCCTTGCGGAACTGCTCCGCTCCCGTGGGCTGCGGCTGACGGCGCAGCGGCAGTTGGTCCTGCAGGCGGTGCTGGAGCTCGGGCACGCCACGCCGGAGCAGGTGCACACGGCGGTCCGGGAGGTCGCCGCCGGCGTCAACATCACCACCATCTACCGGACGCTGGAGCTGCTGGAACGCCTCGGCCTGGTGACTCACACCCACCTCTCGCACGGTTCGCCGACGTACCACGCGGCCGGCGAGCACCAGCACGTCCACCTGGTCTGCCGGGAGTGCGGCGGGATCGACGAGATCGATCCGGAGCTGCTCCGCCCGCTCGCCGATCAGCTGGCCGCGCAACGGGGATTCCAGGTCGACATCGGGCACGTGGCGCTGTTCGGCGTCTGCGGCCGCTGCGAGGACGGGGAACGTAAATGATCGACATCGCGGGAGCGGTGGCCGCCGAGGCGATCGACGAGGAGACCCGGGACCAGCCGGAGGCGGTGCACCGGGCGGCCGGCGTCCGGGGCGTGGCCGCCCACTACGGCGACCCGATGCGCGAGCAGCGGACCCTCACCACGGCGGTCGGTCTGGTCGACCGGTCGCACCGCGGCGTGGTCGCCGTGCCGGGCGAGGAACGGATCGGGTGGCTGCACACCCTCACCAGCCAGCACCTCGCCGCGCTGACCGCCGGCCAGGGCACCGAACTGCTGGTCCTCTCCCCGCACGGGCACATCGAGCAGCACGCCATGGTCGCCGAGGACGGCGTGACCACCTGGCTGGACACCGAGCCCGGCGCCACCACCGGCCTGCTGTCGTACCTGGAGAACATGCGGTTCTTCAGCAAGGTCGAGCCGCGGGACGTGACCGCCGACTACGCGCTGCTCTCCCTGGTCGGGCCGGAGGCCACCGGCGCGCTCGGCACCCTCGGCGTCGCCGGGCTCGCCGAGCCCGACGTGGTCGCGGTGCCCGGTCCGAAGTTCCGCTCCGGCGAGGTCCCGCCGCGGGCGACCGCCCGGTACGACGTCAAGCCGCTGCCGGTCGGCGGCTGGGCCCGCCGGGTGCCGCTCGGCGTGGATCTGCTGGTGCCCCGGGACGCGATGACCCAGGTGGTGGACGAGCTGCGCGGCAGCGGCGTGCCGGTGGCCGGGCTGTGGGCGTACGAGGCGGTCCGGGTGGCCGCCCGGCGGCCCCGGGTCGGGGTGGACACCGACCACCGGACCATCCCCGCCGAGGTGGACCTGATCGCCCCGGCCGTACACCTCGACAAGGGCTGCTACCGGGGGCAGGAGACGGTCGCCCGGGTGCACAACATGGGCAAGCCGCCGCGTCGCCTCGTCCTGCTCCACCTGGACGGCGTCACCACCGACCAGCCGCCGACCGCCGGTACGCCGGTGACCCTGGACGGCCGGACGGTCGGTTTCGTCGGCACCGCCGTGCACCACTTCGAGCTGGGCCAGATCGCCCTCGCGGTGGTCAAGCGCAACGTTCCGGACGACGCCCGCCTGCTGATCGGGGAGACCGCCGCCGCCATCGAACCGGCGTAAGGGTGCCGTGTCAACGCACCAGAAGCGGGAAGTTTTCCGCTTCTGCGGGCGGACGCAGATGATTCTTCCGTCCTGACGTGCGCTGGCCGTCGACCGGAGGCGAGCCGGGCGTCTAGGATCGCCGGCATGACGACAGGGACGTTGATCACGGTTGCCCCCACCGGTGCGGAATCGGCCAAGGCGGAGGTGCCGGCGCTGCCGGTGACCCTCGACGAGCTGGTGCTCACCGCCAAGGAGTGCGAGGCGCTCGGCGCCGCCGTGATCCACGTCCACATCCGCGACGACGAGGCGAAGCCGACCCTCGACCAGGGCCGGCTGCGGGACACCGTCGCCGCGCTGCGGGAGAGCACCGACCTGATCGTGCAGCTCTCCTCCGGCGGCGCGGTGACCGACCCGGAGGCCGACCGGCTCGCGGTGCTCGACGCCGCCCCCGACATGGCCTCCTGCACCATGGGCACGGTCAACTTCGGCGACGACGTCTTCCTCAACCGCTGGGAGTTCATCGTCGACCTGCACACCCGGATGCAGGAGCGGGGCATCGTGCCCGAGTACGAGATCTTCGACCTGGGCCACCTGACCGCCCTCCAGCGCCTGCTCGGCAAGTACGGCCTGCCGCACGGCGGGCACGTGCACGTCGACTTCGTGATGGGCGTCCCGGGCGGCATGCCGGGCACCGCCCAGACGCTGGTCGCCGCCCACCAGATGCTGCGCGACCTGCCGGAGGGGACGACCTTCTCGGCCACCGGCATCGGCCGCAGCACCATCCCGGTGCTGCTGGCCTCCCTCTCGGCCGGCGGTCACCTGCGGGTCGGCATGGAGGACACGGTCACCTACGCCAAGGGCCGGCCGGTGGAGTCCAACATGCAACTGGTCGCCCGCGCGGTCGGCTTCGCCCAGCTCGCCCAGCGTCCGCCGCTGACCACCGCCGAGGCCCGCGAACTGCTCGGCCTGTAAGGCGAGCCCCGCCGTCCACCCCTGTCGCCCGGTCGCCGACGGGCCTGGTCACCCCGGTTCCGGGCCCGCTCGGCCGCTCGGTACCGTCCACTCCGTGGTGAAGACGTACGAGGGCGGCGTGCCGCTCGCCGAGGTGGTCCGCTCCGACTTCGTGGAGGGGCTGCACCGCGGCTCGGTGGTGGTACTGGATGCGGCCGGCGCGACGGTGGCCGGGGCCGGGGACGTCGACTCGCCGATCTTCCCCCGTTCGTCGAACAAGCCGATGCAGGCGGTCGGCATGCTGCGCGCCGGTCTGCCGCTGACCGACCCCGCCGACGTGGCGCTGGTGTCGGCGAGCCACGCCGGCGAGGAGTTCCACCTGGCCCGGGTCGCCGGCCTGCTGCGCGCCGCCGGGATCGACGAGTCCGCCCTGCACTGCCCGCCCGACCTGCCGGTCGGTGAGGCGGCCCGGGACGCGGTGCTGCGGGCCGGCGGCGGCCCGACCCGGCTGCAGATGAACTGCTCCGGCAAGCACACCGGAATGCTGCTGACCTGCCTCGCCGCCGGCTGGCCGCTCGACGGCTACTGGCGCCCCGAGCACCCGTTGCAGCAGCGGCTCCGGGCCGCGATCGAGGAGTTCACCGGCGAGGAGGCGGCGGCGGTCGGGGTGGACGGCTGCGGCGCCCCGGTGCTCGCCGTCTCGCTGACCGGGCTGGCCCGGGCGTACCTGCGGCTGGTGTCGGCGGAGCGCGGCACGGTGGAGCGGACCGTGGCCGACGCGATGCGGGCGTACCCGGAGCTGGTCGGCGGCACTCAGGCGGACGACACCCGGCTGATGCGTGGGGTGCCCGGCACCCTCGCCAAGGTGGGTGCCGAGGGCGTCATCGCCGCGGCGGTCCCCGGCGTGGGCGCGGTCGCTCTCAAGATCGACGATGGCGCGGCGCGGGCGCGGATGCCCGTGCTGGTCGCCGCGCTGCGCCGGCTCGGTGTCGACGCTCCGGTGCTGACCGAGTACGCGGAGGTCCCGCTGCTCGGCGGCGGCCTGCCGGTCGGGGCGGTCCGCGCCGTCTGGTGACCGCCCGCCCCCGGGGCCGCTACAGGCGGGCGGTGCCGGCCGTCGCTCCGGGGCCGCTACGGGCCGAGGGGTGCTGGCCTTCGCCGTCCGACGCGCGGCCGCTTACTGCCGATCACCCGACATGGGTCTCGGGCCGCCCCGGACTCGGGCGGAAGTGGGAGAGCCGGTGCCGGTCGGCCGGTCCCTCCCGACGACCGATATGACAGTGAGCGATATGACTCCGAGGCATAAATATGCCTGAGAGTCATATCGCTCGGCAGGCACCTGCCTCCGCCGGTCGACACGCTGGTGCCGGTGGAGGCGAGCTGCCCGTCTCGCGGCACGACGGGCTGAGGCCGCCCGACCGCTGGGGAGCGGCCGTCCTCAGGGGAGGAAGTCGAGCAGGGCGGCGTTGACCGGTTCGGGGCGTTCCAGCGGCAGCAGGTGGGCGGCGTCGGGCACGTCCGGGAGGCGTACCGCGTTCGGGGCCTCGGCGGCGATCCGGTCGGCGAGCCGGAGGAGGTCCGGCAGGTCGGCGGCGCCGGCGCCGACCAGCACCGGCATCCGCAGCTCGCCGAGGCGGCCGATCGCCGGTGGGTCGAGTTCCCCGACCTCGATGGCGCTGAGCGCCTGCTCGGCGGCGAGCGCCCGCCGGTCCATCTCCTCGGCGAACCGGACGAATCCCGGGTCCACGTCCTCGGGGCGGCGTCCCGGGCCGACGACCCAGAACCGCACCTCCGCGGCCGCGGCGGCGTCGAAGTCCTCCGGGTCCACCTCTCCGACCAGGTCGTCCCAGAGCTGTTCGGTCTCCTCCGACCACTCGTTGCCGGAGACCGGGGCACCGAAGAGGGCCAGCGCGGAGATCCGGTCCGGGTACGCCAGTGCGGTGTCCGCCGCCACCCGGCCGCCGAACGAGCAGCCGACCAGGGCGGCCCGTTCGATGCCGAGGGCGTCCAGCAGGCCCACCACGTCGTCGTGGTGGGCGAACCCGGCGGGCGGCAGTTCGGAGTCGCCGTAGCCGCGCAGGTCGACGGCGATGACGCGGTGCCGGGCGGCGAGCGCGGGCACCTGCCCGCGCCACATCCGGCGGTCGGCGATTCCGGCGTGCAGCAGCACCACGGGTGAGCCCTCACCGGCCTCGTCGTACGCGAGCACGGCGCCGTTCACTTCGATCTTGGTCACCACCGGACGGTACGTACCGGACAGCGGACGCGCAACAGGCTATCTGAGACCTTGCTAACTCCGGCTAGCGTTTTGCTTGCAGGAGTTAGCAGGCAGGAGTTAGCGTCGAGTCATGGCCACCAGCAAAGACCTTCCCGACGTCGGCGGGTTCATTCGCGATCTGCGTCGCAACGCGAAGATCTCGCTGCGGCAGCTCGCCGAGCAGGCCGGCGTCAGCAACCCCTACCTCAGCCAGATCGAGCGCGGCCTGCGCAAGCCGAGCGCCGAGGTGCTCCAGCAACTGGCCAGCGCGCTGCGAGTCTCCACCCCGGCGATGTACCTGCGGGCCGGGCTGCTCGACGACAAGGAGGGGCAGGGCGTACTCGCGGCGATCGCCGTGGACCCCGAGCTGACCATGGCGCAGAAGCAGTCGCTGACCCAGATCTACGAGACGTTCCGCCGAGAGAACGCGCGGCTCGCCGAGGCGACCGCCGCGGCCGAGGGCGCGAACGAGCCCACCCCGGCCAGCCGACCCGCCGAGGCTCCGCAGGCCCCGGCCACCACCACGCCGGCCGCGACCGGCCCCACGACGCCGGACGGCACCCCGACCGAGGCGGTCCTCGAGTCGGTCGCCGTC
>NZ_QGGF01000265.1 GCF_003857015.1 Micromonospora globispora
GTCCCAAGCCGCCGCCGGGCCCGCCGGGGAGGCCCGGCCGATCGAGTACGCCGGCCGGCGCGACCGCGCTTGAGCGGGCGGCACCCCGCCGCTACGACACCGACGGGGCAAGGGTTTCAACAGCTCCGTCCACTGTGGTCCTTGTTCCGTCACGACACGCCCGGCGGGCTCGGCGGCGGCTTGGGACGGCGCCGGACGTGGCGACGGCACCGACGCGGTACGCGCCGGGGGCCGGCGGGGCGGTCCCAGCCGGCGCATCATCGGCGTCTCGACGTACCGGTGCAGGGCCGCGGCCAGCAGCAGGTTCACCAGTAGGAAGCCGAGCACGGCGAGCGGGCCCCACCAGCCGGGCAGCCCGACGCCGTGATGGCCGGTCAGCCGCAGCACGGTGGCCATCACGAAGACGTGCACCAGGTAGAAGGCGAACGAGACCTCACCGAGCCAGACCATCGGGCGGGACCGCCACGGCGTGCGCCGGCCGCGCACGTCGGCGTCGGCGGCGGCCGTGATGACCAGCAGGTACGCCACCGCCAGCAGAGCGGCCCAGAACTCCGCCCGGATCCACAGTCCCGCCACGAACCAGGTGCCCACAAAGATCACGCTGGCCGCGGTCAGCCGTGGGCCGCGCCACCGCCCCCGGCGCATCAGCTCGGCCGCGGCCACTCCCATCCAGAACTCGAGCGAGCGGACCACCGGGAAGACCTGGGTGAACCACCAGCGGTTCTCCTCCGGCACCAGGCGCTGACCCGGCCAGAGCGCCAGGATCAGCAGCGGCGCCGCGACCACCACGGCCCAGAGCACGGCGGGCCGGAGCCGACGCAGCACCGGCAGGGCGAACGGCAGGCAGAGATAGAAGAACAGCTCGCAGGAGAGTGACCAGCTCACCGTGTTGACGCTGTAGAAGTAGCCGGGGGTGGGGTTCCAGGCCTGGAGCAGGAACAGGTTGCCCAGCGCCGCTCCGAGGTTCACCGGGTCGGCGAACCAGAGCCCGACGAGCAGCACCACCGCCCACATCAGCAGGTGGTTGGGATAGATCTTGGCCAGCCGCCGGCGCAGGAACCGACGCCGCGGCTCACCGTCGCGGAACGACCAGACCAGCACGAATCCACTGAGGATGAAGAAGAACTCCACGCCGGAGAGGCCGAGGGCGAACAGCCCGCCCACCACCGCCTGGTAGTCCGGCTCGGCGACGACCCGCATGGTGGCCACGTGGAAGCCGAACACCAGCAGCGCGGCGATCCAGCGCAGCCCGGTCAGGGACGGCAGCCGGCTCGCCGGTGCGGCTGTCGCGGCGGTACCGGTGGTCGGGGCGCTCGTCATGCCGGGAACCCGACCGTCACCAGGGTCACCAGCACGCGCGTCTCCTCCTCGGCGGGGTCGTCGGTGGACGGTTCGGCACGGTCGCCCACCACGGCGCCCGTTCGACGCCGCCGCCGGGCACCTTACCGGTTGGTATGTCCGATCGCTCCCGGGGCGAGCGCGGCGACCAGCACGCGGGACGACGGGCGAGGCCCCTGACCCGTGGACCTGGATCGAGTACCTCTCCGGATTCGACTTCGCCTTCGGCACCCGGATCCACGGCACTATCACCGCGCTGCTGGCACCCCCGGTTACCTCTTCGCGCACGACTCGCGCACCCTCGAGCTGGCCCGCTACTTCGGCATCCCGCACCGGGTGATGCGGGACGTCCCCGCGGACGTCGACGCCGCCCGACTCTACGAGGAGGCCGACTACACGGCGCTGAACGACGGGCACAAGGCCCGCTTCGAGGCCATCACCGCGTTCCTCGCCAAACACGACCTGGGCCACTCCTTCGCCGACGGGGAGAGCGCCGCCCGCTTCGACCAGCGGGTGCGCGAGACCACCTTCCCGCCGGCGGTGCGACCGGCCGCCGGCACCGGGCCGGAGGAGCTGCTCGCCCGGATCGACTGGCTGCGCGACCAGAACCGGACGCTGCGCGAGACGGTCGAGGCGCACCGGGCCCAGCAGCTGCGCGAGCGGGTCCGGCAGGCCGTCGGCGGCCCGGTCCGCCGGATGCTGGGGCGCCGATCCTCGTACGTCTGTTCGAGCAGCGGGTAGGATCGGCGGCGTGTCCGACGTCGCCTACCAGCCCTCGATGCTGGATTTCGCCGAGCAGGGCACCACGCTCAGCCCGCTCGCCGGCCAACTGCGCCGGCACGAACTGAGCCGGGGCGCCTGGGTCGACCACCTGCCCGGCTGGGTGCGCGGCTCCGACCCGGTGCTCGACATCCTGCTCCGCGAGGTCCCGTGGCGGGCCGAGCGGCGCACCATGTACGACACCGAGGTCGACGTGCCCCGCCTGCTCTGCTGGTACGCCGCCGGCCGGCCGCTGCCCCACCCGGTGCTGACCGAGGCGCGGGAGTCGCTCACCCGGCACTACGCGCCGGAGCTGGGCGAGCCGTTCGTCACCGCCGGGATGTGCCTCTACCGCACCGGGCGGGACAGCGTGGCCTGGCACGGCGACACCCTGGGCCGCTCGGCGCACACCGACACCCTGGTCGCCATCGTCTCGTTCGGCTCGCCCCGGCCGCTGCTGCTGCGTCCCCGCGGCGGCGGCGGGACCAGCCTGCGCTTTCCGCTCGGTCACGGTGACCTGGTGGTGATGGGCGGCTCCTGCCAGCGGACCTGGGAGCACGCCATCCCCAAGACCGCCCGCGCGGTCGGGCCCCGGGTCAGCGTCCAGTTCCGTCCCGCCGGCGTCGCCTGATCCTGCGCCGCCCCCGGGCGTGCGCCGAGGTCGTGCTACAAACAACTCTCAGGGTCGATCACGCCCCCGTCACCGGACGACGCGAAGGGCGCCCCATGACCCAGACACCCACCGAACCGCGTTCCCGCTGGTCCCCCTGGAGCGTGCACGGCGACGGCCGGGCCATCCGCCCGGGGGACGTGGTGCACCCCGACGAACGCCTCTCTTGGCCGCGTACGGTCGGCGTCGGCGTGCAGCACGTGGTGGCCATGTTCGGGGCCACCTTCACCGTGCCGCTGATCACCGGCTTCCCGCCGGCCACCACGCTCTTCTTCTCCGGGCTGGGCACGCTGCTCTTCCTGGTGATCACCGGCAACCGGCTGCCGTCGTACCTCGGCTCGTCGTTCGCCTTCATCGCGCCGGTGCTGGCCGCGAAGGCCGGCGGCGACATCGGCCCGGCGCTCGGCGGCATCCTGGTGGCCGGCGCGGCGCTGGCGGTGGTCGGCGTGGTGGTGCAGCTGGCCGGGGCACGGTGGATCGACGCGCTGATGCCGCCGGTGGTGACCGGCGCGATCGTCGCGCTGATCGGCCTCAACCTCGCCCCGGTCGCCTGGGACGGCGGAGGAAACGGCGGGGTGAAGGCCCAGCCACTGATCGCGGTGGTCACCCTGGTCGCGATCCTGCTCGCCACGGTGATCTTCCGGGGCTTCCTGGCCCGCCTCTCGATCCTGCTCGGCGTGGTGGTGGGCTGGGTGCTCGCCGCCGTGCTCGGCAAGCTGGACCCGAAGGCGGTGACCGGGCTGAAGGAGGCCGCCTGGGTCGGGCTGCCGGACTTCCACGCCCCCGCCTTCAGCCTCCGGGCGGTGGTGCTGGTGATCCCGGTGATCCTCGTGCTGATCGCGGAGAACGCCGGGCACGTCAAGGCGGTGGCCGCGATGACCGGCCGCAACCTGGACAAGGACATGGGCCGGGCGTTCCTCGGCGACGGCATCGCCACCATGCTCGCCGGCGCCGGCGGCGGCTCCGGCACCACCACGTACGCCGAGAACATCGGCGTGATGGCGGCGACCCGGGTCTACTCCACGGCGGCGTACTGGGTGGCCGGTGTGGCGGCGGTGCTGCTCGGGCTCAGTCCCAAGTTCGGCGCGCTGATCCTCACCGTGCCGGCCGGCGTGCTCGGCGGCGCCACCACCGCGCTCTACGGCCTGATCGCCATCCTGGGCGCGCGGATCTGGATCGAGAACCGGGTCGACTTCCACGACCCGGTCAACCTGATGACCGCCGCCGTCGCGGTGATCATCGGCGCGGCCAACTACACGCTGACCGCCGGTGACCTCTCCTTCAACGGCATCGCCCTGGGCACCGCCGCCGCCCTGGTGATCTACCACGGCATGCGCCTCATCGCCCATCTCCGCGGCACCACCCCCGAGTCGCGCCGCGGCCCCGAACCCGAGCTCTGACCGACCTCCCCGGCCAGCTGCGTTGATCATGAAGTTATTGCCGCGACACGTCGAGGCGGAGGGCAACAGCTTCATGATCAACGCACGCTGACACAGGAGCGCGGGTGCGGAAAGGGCCCTGCGGCGGCAGCCGCAGGGCCCTTTCCGTGGCCGGATCAGTCGCGTTGGACCAGGTGGCCGATCACCGTGGGGCCGAGCAGGACGGCGAAGCCGGAGCCGTCGCGGCGCGGGTCCGCGGCCGGCAACTCCACCGGCTCGCCGTTGGCCGTGGCGCCCACCGGGCGGGATCCCACCCAGGCGACCACCACGTCCGTCTCGCCCTTGAGGAACCGCTGGGCGCGCATCCCGCCGGTGGCCCGCCCCTTCGCCGGGTACGCCGCGAACGGCGTCACCTTCACCGTGGCGCCGGTCGAGGTGACCACCATCGGCTCGCCGTGCCCCGGATCGTCGGTGCGGATCGCGCCGAAGAAGACCACCTGGGCACCGGCCGGCAGGTTGATACCGGCCATCCCACCGCCCTTGATGCCCTGCGGGCGGACCAGGGAGGCGGCGAAGCGCAGCAGGGACGCCTCCGAGGAGACGAAGGCCAGCGTCTCCGCGCCGTCGGTGAGCCAGGTCGCCCCGACCACCTCGTCCCCGTCGCGCAGCGAGATCACCTCGAACTCGTCCGAGCGGACCGGCCACTCCGGGGAGCAGACCTTGACTACGCCCTGCCGGGTGCCGAGCGCCAGCCCCGGCGAGCCCTCGGCGGACGGGCCGAGCGGCGCCAGGCCGACCACCGTCTCGCCCTGCTCCAGCGGCACCAGCTCGGCGGCCGACATGCCGCCGCGCAGCGACACCGTGCCGGACTGCTCGGGCAGCACCGGCAGCGGCAGTACGTCGATCTTGAACGCCCGACCGGCGCTGGTGACCAGGAGCACCCGCCCCCGGGCGGTGGAGTGGACGACCGCGCGTACTGCGTCGTGCTTGACCCGACCGCTGCGCCGGCGCCCCTCGGCGGCCTCCTCCGACTCGGCCGCGGTCCGGGCGACCAGCCCGGTCGCGGAGAGGATCACCTGGCACGGGTCGTCGGCGACCTCCAGCGGCCCGGCCGGCGCGGAGGCGGCGAGCACCTCCTTGAGATCGCCGTCCACCAGCGTGGTCCGACGCGGGGCGCCGAACTGCTTCACCACGGCGGCCAGCTCGTCGGAGACCAGCTTCCGCAGCACCTTCTCGTCGTCGAGGATGGTGGCGAGCTCGGCGATCTCCTTGCGGAGCTTCTCCTGCTCGGCCTCCAGCTCCAGCCGGTCGTACTTCGTCAACCGGCGCAGCGGCGTGTCCAGGATGTACGTCGCCTGGATCTCGGAGAGCTTGAACTTCTGCATCAGGCCGTCCTTGGCGGCCTGCGCGTCCTCGCTGGCCCGGATCAGCTTGACCACCTTGTCGATGTCGAGCAGGGCGATCAGCAGACCGTCGACCAGGTGCAGCCGCTCCTCGCGCTTGCGCTTGCGGTAGGAGCTGCGCCGGGTCACCACCTCGTACCGGTGGGCGAGGAAGACCTCCAGCAGCGCCTTCAGCCCGAGGGTCTGCGGCTGCCCGTCGACCAGGACCAGGTTGTTGACGCCGAAGGACTGCTCCAGCGGGGTGAGCCGGTAGAGGTCGGCGAGCAGTGCCTGCGGGTTGACGCCCACCTTGCACTCGATGACCAGCCGGGTGCCGTTCTCCCGGTCGGTCAGGTCCTTCACGTCGGCGATGCCGGTGAGCCGCTTGGTCTTGTTGACCTCGTTGGTGATCGCGGCGATGACCTTCTCCGCGCCGACGCCATACGGCAACTCGGTGACCGTGATGGCCTGCCGGCCGCGGCTGCCCTCCAGCGGGCCGGTCTCCACCCGGGCGCGCATCCGCACCACGCCGCGTCCGGTCTCGTACGCCCGGCGCACCTCGTCCAGGCCGAGCAGCAGCCCGCCGGTGGGCAGGTCCGGACCGGGGACGAACTCCATGAGCTTGTCCAGCGTGGCGTCCGGGTGGTTGATCAGCCAGCGGGCGGCCTGGACGACCTCGCCCAGGTTGTGCGGGATCATGTTGGTCGCCATACCGACCGCGATCCCCGACGCGCCGTTGACCAGCAGGTTGGGGAAGGCGGCCGGCAGCACGGTCGGCTGGGTCAGCGAGCCGTCGTAGTTCGGCTCGACGTCGACCGTGTCCTCGCCCAGCTCACCGACGAGCAGCATCGCCTCGCGGGACATCCGTGCCTCGGTGTAACGCGCCGCTGCCGGTCCATCGTCTGGGCTTCCAAAATTTCCATGCCCGTCGATGAGCGGCGCGTTGAGCGAGAAGTCCTGGGCGAGGCGGACCATCGCGTCGTAGATGGCGGTGTCGCCGTGCGGGTGGTACTTGCCCATCACGTCGCCGACCACGCGCGCGGACTTCACGTGCGCCCGGTCGGGGCGGTAGCCCTGCTCGTACATCGACCAGAGGATGCGCCGGTGCACCGGCTTGAGGCCATCCCGGGCGTCGGGCAGGGCCCGGGAGTGGATGACCGAGAAGGCGTACTCCAGGTAGGAGTCGGAGACCTCGGTGACCAGCGGGTTGTCGAAGACCCGCGCGCCGGCCTGGTCGAAGGCGGACAGGTCCGCCCTGGTGCGGTCTTCCTTGCGGCGTGCCATGACTCAGCTTTCCCCTCGAACGAACCCGGTGCTCATGCGTCGATCGCTTCCCGGTCGACCCGGTCCGCCGAGTCGATCAGCCAGTTGCGGCGAGGTTCGACCTTCTCCCCCATGAGCAGTTCGAGGATCCCCTCGGCGGCCTCGACGTCGTCGAGGGTGATCCGGCGAACCGCCCGGGTGGCCGGGTTCATGGTGGTCTCCCAGAGCTCGTCGGCGTCCATCTCACCGAGACCCTTGAAGCGCGGGATCGGGGTGACGATCTGCTTGCCGGCCTTCTCCAGCTTGCGGACCGTCGCCTCCATCTCGGCCTGCGTGTAGGTGTAGATGGTCTGCGGGTTGCGACCCTTTGTCGTGATCTTGTGCAGGGGCGGCATCGCGGCGAAGAGCCGGCCGGCCTCGATCAGCGGGCGCATGTAGCGGGCGAAGAGCGTGATCAGCAGGGTTCGGATGTGCGCGCCGTCGACGTCCGCGTCGGCCATGATCAGGACTCGGCCGTACCGCATCGCCGACAGGTCGAAGGTGCGCCCGGAGCCGGCGCCCAGCACCTGCACGATCGCCGCGCACTCGGCATTGTCCAGCACCTGCTGGAGGTTCGCCTTCTGCACGTTGAGGATCTTGCCGCGGATCGGCAACAGGGCCTGATATTCCGATGAACGGGCCATTCTGCTCGTCCCGAGGGCGCTGTCACCCTCCACGATGAACAGCTCGCTGCGGTCCACCCCGGTCGCGCGGCAGTCGACCAGCTTGGCCGGCATCGACGCGCCCTCCAGCGCGGTCTTGCGCCGGGCAGCGTCCTTCTGCTGCTTCTGGGTGAGCCGGACCCGGGCCGCGTCGACGATCTTCTGCAGCACCGTACGGGCCTCGGCCTTGGTCTTACGGTCCTCCAGCCAGCTCTTCAGATGCTGCTCGACCAGGCCCTGGATCACCTTGGTGATGCCGGCCGTGGAGAGCTCGTCCTTGGTCTGCGAGGTGAACTGCGGCTCGGGGATCCGCACGTGCACCACGGCGGTCATCCCCTCCAGGACGTCGTCCAGGGCGGGCGCGTCCTCCTTGGGCTTGAGCAGGCCGCGGGTGTTCCGGGCGGCCTCGGCCAGGGTGCGCACGAGGGCCCGCTCGAAGCCCTTGCGGTGGGTGCCGCCGTGCGCGTTGCGGATGGTGTTGGTGAAGCACTCCACGGTGCGCTCGTAGCCGGTGCCCCAGCGGAACGCCACCTCGACCTCGGCCCGACGCTGCACGTTGGACTGCATGACGCCGTTGGCGTCGGCGGCGTTCTCCCGGTACGTCCCCTCGCCGGTGACCAGCAGCGTGCCGGAGACCGGCCGGTCGCCGGCCGGCGCGAGGAACTCCACCATGTCGTTGAGGCCGTTCGGGAAGTGGAAGCTCTCCTCGGTGGGCTGCTCCCCGGTCTCGTCGCGCAGCAGGTAGGCCACGCCGGGGACGAGGAAGGCGGTGTTGCGCAGCTTGAGCCGGACCGCCTCAATGTCCAGCCTCGCGCCGTTCTCGAAGTAGCGGGCGTCGTGCCACCACCGGATCGAGGTGCCGGTGGGCTGGCGGCGCTTCATCGCGCCGACGATCTGCAGGCCGGGCCCGGGGGTGAAGGGCGCGTCGGGGCCGGGCCCGTCGAAGATCCCCGGTACGCCGTGCCGGAACGACATCGAGTGGATCTTGCCGGCGCGCCGGACCGTGACGTCGAACCGCCGGGAGAGCGCGTTGACCGCCGACGCGCCCACGCCGTGCAGACCGCCGGAGGTCTTGTAGCCGGAGCCGCCGAACTTGCCGCCCGCGTGCAGCCGGGTGAGCACCAGCTCGACCCCGGAGAGGCCGGACTTGCCGTGCACGTCGGTGGGAATGCCCCGACCGTCGTCGTCGACCTGCACCGAGCCGTCGGCGTGCAGGATCACCTCGATCTTCGTGGCGTGACCCCCGACACCCTCGTCGGTGGAGTTGTCGAGGATCTCGTTGACGAGGTGACCCACGCCACGGCTGTCGGTCGAGCCGATGTACATACCGGGGCGCTTGCGGACGGCGTCCAGGCCCTCCAGGTGCGTCAGGTCGTCGGCCCCGTACAGGGTCTCAGGCTGTGCGGTCAACTGGTCGTACTCCCAGGTCTCGGCGGTGTGGTGCCGCTCACCGGCTCGACCGCCACGGGCGGCGCGCCGCAGCGAGCCTAGCCGGGCACTCCGACAGAGCCGTGGCACCCGGGCCCGTGGCGTGGTCGCGTTACGCTGCCGGCCGTCGGAACCCGCCGACCGGAAGGACCCGGCGGGAGGGTGGACGGGCGAGGAGGGTGTTCGTGGACGACAACAATCCGACCCGGCGGTTGTCTTCCCGGTCGATCGCCGCCGGCGACCCGACCGGCTGGTTCGAGCAGCTCTACGCCGAGGCCGAACGGGGCGAGGCGGTCGTCCCGTGGGACCGGGACCTGCCTCACTCCCTGCTCACCGAGTGGAGCGGGCGCTCCGGCGTCAACGGTGCCGCCCGGAGCGCGGTGGTGATCGGCTGCGGCTTCGGCCGGGACGCGGAGCACCTGGCCCGGCTCGGCTTCCGTACCGTCGCCTTCGACATCTCCCCGACGGCGGTGCGGACCGCGCGGGGACGGCACCCCGACTCCCCCGTCCGGTACGAGACGGCGGACCTGCTCGACCCGCCGCCCGCCTGGCTTGGGCGGTTCGACCTGGTACTGGAGAGCATGAACGTCCAGGCGCTACCGGTCGAGCTGCGGGACCGGGCGATCGCGGCCGTCGGCCGGCTGGTCGCACCGGGCGGGACGCTGCTGGTGATCGCGGCGGGCCGGGCGGAGCAGGAGGAGGTCGAGGGACCGCCCTGGCCGCTGACCCGGGCCGAGGTGAACGGGTTCGCCGCCGGCCCGCTGGTGCCCGTCCGGATCGAGGAGATCGTCGACCCGGCGGGCGCACGACGCTGGCGGGCGGAGTTCCGCCGACCGGAGTGACCGGTCGGCCTAACTGCGGACCGCCGTGCCGAGCACGTGCGGGGACGCCGGCACCGGCACCCGGGTGGGCGGAAAGCGGAACCGGTCCAGCTCCACGACGCTGAAGCCGGCCCCGCCGATCGCGGCGACGGTGTCCCGCCCGGTGTGGCAGCCGCCGCAGACCAACGGCCAGAGCGTCGCGTCGGCCCACCGCTGGGCCCGGCGCAGGCCCGGGGTCTGCGCCGCCACGTGCTCGTAGAAGCGCAGTTGCCCGCCGGGGCGCAGCACCCGCCGCGCCTCGCGCAGGGCTACCGCCTGGTCCGGGACGGAGCACAGGACCAGCGACATCACCACCGCGTCCGCGGCGCCGTCGGCCACCGGGAGCGCCTCGGCCAGCCCGGCGACGACGGTGACCGGCACGGGGGCCTGCGCCGCCGCGGACGCGGTGGTGA
>NZ_QGGF01000061.1 GCF_003857015.1 Micromonospora globispora
GCCCGGCTGCGGCCCGAACCGGACGACCAGCGCCGACCCGGCCTCATCCAGGATGGACAACCGGTCGATGGCGTCGGCGCTGCCTGTTTCCAGCTGACGGGCGAGCTCCATCAGCGGCAGCCGGACGGCGCCCGGCGGCGCATCGTCGAGAACCATTCCGTTCGCGCCGACCGGGACCATCGGGGCACGCAGCAACCAGGTGAGCTTCGCCAACTCCTCGTCACCGGGCCGGGACCGTTGCGCCCGCAGGGTCCGGACCTGGTCCAGGAGCGTCCCGAGTGCGGTGAACCGGGACCAGAGCGCGTCGATCTGGGCGGCCAGGTCGGCGGCGTACCGCTCCGTCCGTCCGGTCCGGCCGGGCACCCGGACCGCCGCCAGGCCGGGGTGGTTGTCCAGGGCGTACATGGCGGCGGAGATCCGGTCGTGGGCCGCCCCCAGCGCGACGATGGCAACGTCGACCTCGTCACGGCTCAGCGGAGCCGGTGCGGTCACGCCGGTCAGTCCCGGTACCGTGCGGTCGGCGGCTGTGGAGCCGGGCCGAGCGCGGTCAGCCACCGGGTGTAGAGCCGGGTCCAGGTGCCGTCCGCCCGCAACTGGGCCAGCACCCCGTTGACGAACCGGACCAGGTCCGTGGCCTCACGGTTGATGCCGATCCCGTACGGCTCGTCGCTGAACCGTGGCCCGACCACCACCGCGTTGGGGTCCTGCGCGGCCAGCCCGGCCAGAATGCTGTCGTCGGTGGAGACGGCAGCGACCTGGTTCTGCTGGAGCATCACCAGACAGTCGGTCCAGTCCGGCACCCCGACCGGCAGCGGCTTGGCCGGTGCGGCAGCGACGTTGCGGATCGACGTGCTGCCGATCGCCGAGCAGACCTTCTGGCCGCCCAGGTCGGCAATGCCGCGCACGGGCGACCCGCGGCGCACCAGGATCCGTTGGCCGGCGGTGAAGTATTCGGTCGAGAAGTTGACCTTCTGCCACCGTTCGCAGTTCATCGTCATGGTCTGTACGACGATGTCGACCGTCCCGTCCTGCAGGGACGGGATCCGCGACGCCGAGTTCGTAGCCCTGAACTGGATCTTGGATGGATCGCCGAAGATGGCCCGGGCCACCTCGCGGGCCACGTCCACGTCGAAGCCGGTCAGCTCGCCGGTGAGCGGGTCCCGGAACCCGAACCGGTAACTGTTCTGGTCGACACCGACTATCAGCCGGCCCCGGTGCAAAATCTGAGCCATGGTCGAGCCGGCCGGCATCTGGCCGGGGCGGGGCTGGGTGGCCGCTGGGCGGAGACTGGCCCGTGGATCGCAGGAGGCGGGGCCGGCGTTGGCCCCGTCCGGGACCTCCGCCGGGTCCTGCACCCCGACCGGGCGGACCGGCGTGACGGCGGACGTGCCGGCCGGCAGGGTCCCGCCGCCACCGCCACTGCCGCAGCCGGCCAAGCCGAGGGTCACAGTCAGCGCCACCGCCGCGGACATCAGTCGAGAGGCATTCATCGGTACTCCGCGATTCGTCGCTGGATGCCTGCTGCAGAGCCGATCACGATCAACCCGGTCAGGACCACGACGCCGAGGTCCATACCGGACAGGCCGCGACGGGCGGACCGGGCGTCGAACTCGAACCGGTCGCTGTTGCGGGTGATGGCGCTGGCGAGCGTGTCGTCCAACTGGTTGAAGATGCTCGTCGTCGCGCCGGGGTCGCTGCCCACCGCGGCGGTCACCGCCTCGGTGTACTGGCCACCGTCGTCGAGCTGCCGCAGCTTCTGGTGTGCGGCGAGCCAGTCCCGGGCCCGCCCCGCGGCTCTGTCGGCCGCGGCCCGCGTCGGTTCGTCGGCGGCCCGCTCGGCCGCATCGCGCAGCAGTCCGCCGTGGCCATCCGGGCCGATCAAGCGGGTCATCACTGCGGTGTAGTCCTTGTCGAAATCACCGCCGGCGCCGCGGGCCACCAGGGTCAGCGATTCGTCGGCCCGGGCCTGCAACGCCGCGACCCGGGCCTGGACGAGCCGGTCCACCTGCGCCGAGCCGTCCCGGTCGCTGGCGTCCAGCCGGGTGCCGATCACGACCGCGGACACGCCGAGCCAGCCGACCAGCACCACCGCGGCCGCGGTCGCCCCCACCAGGCCGATGTTGAACACCCGGTTGGTCCGCCTGGTGAGCCACATCTGCATCCGCACCAGAGCGGCTATGGTCACCAGCCCGAGCAGCACGGCGATCCAGGGGAACCCGGCGCCGCCGCCGCGCGCCTGGTCCAGCTCCGCGGTGACCGACTGGTAGAGCTGCTGGGCGGCCGGCAGCATCCGCTGCCGCATCAGCCCCGAAGCCTCCCGTAGATACGCCGCGCCGACCGGCAGTCCTTGCCGGTTGTAGGCGCGCGCCGTCTCGATCAGCCCGGTGTACACCGGGAGTTCGGCGGCGATCACCCCCACGGCGCCGTCCCTGGCCCCGTCTCCGGACCGCCCGGCCGCGATCACCGCCAACGCCGCCGCCGCCTCGGCCACGCCGTTCTGGTAGCGGTCCCGCTGCGCCGCCGGCTCGACACCGCCGGACAGAAAGGCGCTCGCCGCTGTGGCGTCCGCGTCGGACAGGGCCCGGTAGAGGTTCTGAGCGGCCACCACCAGTGCGCCGCTGCGAGACGTCACGCCGTCGATCAGGTCGGCCCGCTGCCGCACCCCGGTGAACCCCACCACCCCAACGACGAACCCCAGGGCCACCAGGCCGGCCAGCACGGCGGCCAGCCGGCGTGGCGTGTCCCGGAGGCCACCGACGAACCGGCCCCGCAGACCGGCTAACCGGGAAGGCCGTACATCGGTCACCGGCGGGGGGACGAGCGTCGCCGTCACCGGCACCACCCTTCTCAGCATTCGCCTTGGGCGAGTCGTCAACGGAATTGCTGGCCGTCAACGTACTCGCCGGATGCAAGTTGCGGCACCCCGGCGACAGGATGGACGGGGGCGGTCGAACCAATCCGCGGCCGGCGCCACCGCCGATGCGTACCTGCACGTCCACCTGGAGACTGAAGTGACCCCTCTCGGCCGGACGCTTGTACGCTGTCGCACGGGAGGGAGATCGGCTGACCTCTTCGGGATCGCCGAGGTCACCGATCAGGAAGCCCTGGTCAGAGGGTTGCCGGTGGGATTCGAGTCTCAGTTACCGGGATCCGTTCCGATAACTGCACGGCATGGCCCAGAGCCATACGTCGATGCGGCAAGATCCTCTTGACTGGCGTCAGCGGGCGTTGGGCGCCGTTCGGTCCCGTTGAATCAGTTCAACGCCGTTCAGTACACCGGACTGTGAGCTCCCAACCCGCTCCCCTGATCCCCGCCCACATGGACCCACGCGGTCAGCCGGGACAGTCTGCCTTGTGCTCGGCATGGGTCTAGGGCGGAAAGGATCAGCGCGGGCCGAGACTTCCGCCGCCGCCCCATCCGCGACGTCGCGGCCGCGGGGCTGCACATCGAGCACTACCAGCACTTCGCCCGCGGGGTGATCGAATGCCCTCGCCGCCGTAAACGCCGGGTGACGCCCGGAAACCTCAGTCCCCGGTGGAAGCGGCATCGACGATCGAGACGGGAGTGCCAAGTTCGACGGTACGGGAGACGGTGCAAAGCCGTTCGTGTGACTGCTGCAGCGACCGGGGCAGCGCCTCGCGCGCCCTGTCGCCGTCCGCGCCCACCGGAAACGTCACGGTGAACTCGACCCTGAGGTTCTGCATCCGGTTTCCTCCGGCCTCGTCCCGGATTTTGTCGCCCGTGACTTCAACGGAGAACTGAGTCGGCTCGGCGCGTCGGGCGGTGATGTGGTCCACGTCTATCGCGGTGCAGGCTCCGATGGCCGCCAGCAGCAGTTCCACCGGTGTGAAGCTGGCGTCCTGGCCCGTGCCCATCGACATCGATCCGCCGCGGACGTTCCGCACGACGTACTGCCCGACGCTGGCGCGCTCGATCTCCACCGAGCGGAAGGTGTCCTCACTCATGACAGGGAAGCTACCCAGGCCTTCTGGAACCCGAGCCACCGGCCTGGCCGGCCGCTGCGGCCCGGTATACCGCCGGTCGAGCCGCCTGGGCAGTGGAACCCGCTGTGGGAGGCGGCCGTCGCGGCAGCGCTGGCCCGCCTGCTGGCCGTCTCGGACGGTACCCGGCTAACTGCCCCTGACGGCCCTGTCGCCGACACCTTCCGCCGAGTCCTCGACGCGTTGCTCCCGCCGGGACCGCCGGCCAAGACACTGGCTCTGGCTGCCCCGGCCTGCCCGCCATCACGGCAGACATCGCCCTCGTACCGCAACACCCGCAGACCGGCGAGCACTGGGTGCCGTCTGGAGCAGCAGACGTCGTGTCGCTCTGCTGGGACGTCTGGGCGTATCTGGCCTTCCACCACGACCGCAGGCCCGTCCCGGGAGCCGGCACGATGCCCGACGACGCCCGCCGCGACGACCCGCCCGCGCTGATGCCGTTCGGGCCGTTCCGACCCGACCTGGGCCGTCTTCCTCTCCACGTTGGCGCGGCTGCCCGAGGTCCGCCAGCGGTGGCTGCGCGAGATTTACGACCGCGGGAAAGGCGACGCGTACGGTGATCCCTTCTGATACCGCGAGCGCAAGTCGTCGAGCACCTCGGAGCACACCAGGTCGCCCGGTTGTTACGACGCCGCTGGAGGAGCCGGTGCCGCTACCGGTCCGGACGCCCCGGCTTGGTCGTCGGCGCCGAGCCGCCCGGCGGGTGCCGCGGACCTCGGCAGCGCCCTTGCCTGGCGGACGATCATCCCGGCCACCGCCAGCATGGCCAGGCCGTTGACGGCGTGTAGGCCGAAGACGAGCTGGCCGGCGGTGGTGCTTTCGCCGAACGCTCTGGCCACCACCGCGATGAGGACCTGGACGGCGGTCAGGCCGGAGACCAGGGCAGCCATGCCGATGAGCCGTCCCGGCATCCGGGCCAGCGCGGCGACGACAACCATCACCACCGGTACGAGGAAGATGACGTACCCCAACGCGTGATGCATCCGGAAGGACTCGTCGTTGGGTGCGGTGCTGAACGCACCGGTCGCGGCGAAGAAGAACTGCGCGATGACGATCAGCAGGAGCAGGGTCGCCAGTGCGGCGAACGCTTTGCGCATCGGGGATACTCCTCGAGGTTGGTGGGCCGAGGCAGGCTTAGGGGTGAGTCGCCAATAGCGTCCTCACCTCGAGCAAGCTGGACGTTACTTGTTGTAGTTCTTCCCGATGGGCTTGCCGGGGATCGGCTTGGCGATGAGCGCGACGGGAATGAAGAAGCAGATCTGGCCGATCGTCACCGTGAGCGTCCACAGGGCCGTGTCGTCGTAGTGGGCGGACGCCTTGGCGAACAGCTCGTCGGGGACGCGTTCCCCGAACGGGCTCGGGGTGAGGACGGCCTCCACGAGTTCGAGGGCGACCCGCTCGGCGTCGGTGAAGTACGGGGCGTCCTGCCATGCCGCCACGGCGGTGATGCGCTGCTCGGTCTCCCCCGCCTTGCGAAGATTCTCGGTCTGCCGGACGGGTGGTACGTGCTGCCGACGATCTGCCCGGCGCGCAACTGCACCAGGCCGATGGTGGTCCGGGGAATGGAGCCGTTCAGCGTGGCCTTGGTCATCCCCGCGGCGACGGCTGCCAGGTCGGGGAAGACCTGGATTGGGTCGGGCAGACGGGACCGGAGGTCGTCCTGGACGGTCGTGGGCGTGGACATGGCGAACTCTTTTCTGTCGATCTCTGCGGTGTGTCTCAGTAGTCCGACGAAACAACCGCTGCGAATGTGAGGTGACGCGCCGACGTCACAGTTCTGTGCGGTGTTTCGTCGGACAGGCGAGGGCAGCCGCGACCAAGGAAGCCGGCGACACCATGAGCACCCGATCCGAGTCAGGAGACGGCCGACGCGATCCGGACCTGACCTCGGTCATGAGCGAACGGCGCCAGCTGATCAATCTCGCGTACCGGCTGCTCGGTTCCCTGTCCGACGCCGACGACGTCGTGCAGGAGTCCTACACCCGCTGGTACGCCATGTCCCGACAGCAGCGGGAAGCCATCGAGTCCCCGGGCGGCTGGCTGACGACGGTCGCCAGCCGGATCTGCCTCGACCTGCTCGGCTCGGCCCGGGCCCGGCGCGAGCGCTACGTGGGCGAATGGATCCCGGAGCCGCTGCCCGATCGCACCGAGTGGATCAGCGGGCGGCCGGGCGGTACCGTGGCGGATCCGGCCGACCGGGTCACCCTCGACGAGTCGGTCAGCATGGCCTTCCTCGTCGTCCTCGAGTCGATGACCCCGGCCGAACGCGTCGCGTTCGTCCTGCACGACGTCTTCCGCTACCCCTTCACCGAGGTGGCCCAGATCGTCGGCCGTACCCCGGCGGCGTGCCGCAAGCTGGCCTCGTCGGCCCGCCGCCGGATCCGCCCGCCTCACGCTGCCGCGACCCCGACCGCCCAGCAGGCCGGCCTCGTCCGGGACTTCAAATACGCATGGGAGGCCAAGGACATTGATGCCCTCATCGGCCTCCTCGACCCCGATGCCACGGCGACCGCCGACGGCGGCGGCCAGGTCAGCACCCTGCACCGCCCGATCGAAGGCGCCGCACAGGTCGCGCGCTACGCCGTCGAGATCGGCGGCCTGATACCCGACGTGACGATCCTGGAGCGCACGGTCAACGGCCAGCCCGGCCTGGTCGCCCAGCGCGACGGTGTCGTCGTGACGGTCATGGCGTTCGACGTCGCCGACGGCCGGATCAGACACATCTGGGCGGTCCGCAACCCCGAGAAGCTCCACCCGTGGACGGCGCGGCCGTGATGCCTCCCAGGCCGCCGATGCGCACGCCGGCCTCGAGCTGACAGGCGACCCGGCGCATGAGCGCCAGGGCCAGGGTGGACACTGACGAAACGTGGTCGTAGCTAGGTGGACGCCGCAGATCAGGCATGGGCGGCCTGGCCGGCGACGTTCGATCCAGATGCGAGGCCGTCGGGTTCGTGGAGGTCCTCTATCAGTCGCCGCTGCCTTGAGGCCCCCAGCCGGCGTCAGCGCACTCGATGGCCGGCGCGGAATACGGCCGTGACGGCGCGCAGAGCGGTGACGTCGACGAGGGGATCGCCTTCCACGGCGAGCAGGTCAGCGTCGAACCCGGGAGCCAACCGCCCCTTGCGCTCGCCGATCCGGCACACCTGCGCGGCCAATGAGGTCACCGCGCGCAGCGCCGCGATCGGCGGAAACCCGCATTCGACCAAAATTGCGGCACCGTACGGGAGGACATCATGCGGCTTCGGCGGCCCGATACCGCCGTCGCTGCTGCATACCACCTTGACGCCGGCATCCCGCATCCGGCGGAGGTTGGCCACGAACCCGTCGACCCGGGCGGCTATCCGCGGCGGGGGTGCAAATCCGGGAACAAATCCGAGGGTCGCCGAAACAGCGATGCCATCCCGAGCGATTGCATCAATCACGTCCGGGCGCGGCAGCTCATCGACGGCCTCCGGTGGCGGGTCCGGGTGGGCTCACCCTGGCGGGACGTGCCGGAATGCTACGGGCCCTGGCAGACCGTCTATGGGCTGTTCCGCGGATGGCAGCGCGGCGCTGTCCGGCAGGCCTCGTCACCGGGCTACAGAGGGCTGCCTCGGTCAAACTCGCCTCTAATGGACCATTGGCACGAAACGGCGCAATCAGGATGTTACGGTTCTTCTGTCAGGTGACAAGCAAGGGGGCTGGAAGATGAAGATGAAGACTATTGCGCTCGCGCCGGCGGTGCTGGCAGCGGCCGTTCTGCTGATTGCGGCGCCCGCGTCGGCCGCGCGCGGCAACATCGGCTTCGGTTTCAACGCGACCGACATCAGCGGCTTCCCAAGCGGTGCCGCCAGGCTCACCGGGGGTGGTGCCTACAACCCGGGGACAGGTTTCGTCAAGTCCGCTGGCGGCTTCCGGTGCACCAGCAACGTCGGCCAGGGCCCACTGACCGGGTGTCTCGCCGGCCAGGGCGTTCGCTGGGACACGGCCGATGTGGATCAGGTTCTGCTTCCGAGCACGACCTTCAAGTGCACCGGGGCAGCGACGGAGCCCCTCAAGACCGCGACGACCGATGAGGACACGATCGTACTCGTCGCTGACTTCTACCGCGCCGGTGACGGTAACGACGAGTCCTTCACTGCGCAGATGATCGTCTCCGCCGACGACATCGCACCCGACATCGACGGGATCCAGAACGTCTGGATTCAGGGTGTCGGCTGCGCCTCGGCGATCGCGCATTTCAGCTCCTGAAAGGCGACCCGGCAGGAGTAGACCACAAAACGGCCGAGCTGTCCGGGCACCTGACCCGCCATCGTTCCTTGCTCATTGGTTCACCATGGTCTCACTCGATCCGGTAGGGATTCGGGTGCACCACCGGTGAGCGCAGAGGCGGAACAAGCGTTTCTGCTTCTTGAAGAGCGCGGTCGCTTTGGTGGCTCGACCGGAACGTCGCCATCCCGCCCGCTATCGACCCGCACACCGTGGAGCGGGCCGGCCCGGGGCCGCCACTGCCCACGGCCGTGACCGGCCCGCCCACGCTGGCCGCCCGTCCCGGACGCCCTCCTGCGACGCTGCGGCTACGGCTGCACGGACTGCCCGAACGCGAACAGCGCGCTTGGATCCACGGCACGCTTGACCTGCTGCAGTCGCGTGTAGTTGTCGCCCCAGTACGCGGGGCCGTAGCGGTCGATCGTCGGGTCGGCATAGTTGACGTACGCTGCGCTGCCCAGCCACGGTGCCATCGCGGCCCGGAACCCGCGCACATAGGCGTCGAACGGCGCCGGCGCGGCGCCGGCGTCCTGCCAGGTCGCGGTGTACTGCACGGTCGCCATGGCAGTGCGGTGCACGAACGCCGTCGCGTCCGGGGCGACCTGCGCGACCGCGCCGCCGAGCACATCGAAGGACACACCACCCTCCACCATGTTGGCGATGTTCATCCCGGCACGGGTCTGGGCCACGGCGGCTTCAATGGCCGCAGGTGGCAGTTCGGCGGCGGCGATCGACGAGGTGGCCGCGAACGGCTGTCGCTTAGCCAGGCTCAGCGCGACGCTTTCGCATTGAGCGGCGTCCTGCGAGGCGCAGCCGGCCTCCCACAGCATCGCCTTGGCGTAGGTCAGCGAGTTCGTCTGACGATTTGCCGGCGCACCGGTCTGCGTCAGGAGCGGGTTGAGTTGGCCGTCGAGCCCGCTTGCATGACCGATCCAGGTCCCGGAGACGGTTGCCCTGATCCTGTCCCGGCCCGGGTCGGCCAGCAGTTTGCAGGTGGACCAGAGCTTCGGGTCAGTGCGGGGCGCCCAACGCTGCCACGCGGTAAGCACCTCGGGCGCGCGCGCGAAGTCCCACGCCAGAAAGAACGTGTGGACACTCGGTGCTGGTCGTGTGCTCACCGTCCATGCCGTGACTGCACCGAAGCTGCCGCCACCGCCACGCAGTGCCCAGAACAGATCGGGGTCCCTGCGGGCGTCGACCAGCCGCAACTGCCCGTCTGCGGTGACAATCTCGACACCCGTCACCGCGTCGCAGGTGAGCCCCCAGGCACGGCTTAGCACGCCAACGCCACCGCCAAGCGTGAGCCCGGTCATCCCCACTGTCGGACATGAGCCGGCCGCCAGCGCGACGCCCTTGGCGGCCAGTGCGGCGTACACGTCGACCAGCCGCGCGCCCGCGCCGATGCGAGCGGTGCCGGCCCCGCCGTCCACCGTCACCGAATCGATGCCCGAGACATCGATCACGAGCCCTCGAGAGGTGGACCATCCGCCGTATGAGTGGCCGCCGCAGCGCACCGCGAACGGCGTACCGGTGTCGGCGGCGAAGCGTACGCAGGCCTGCACGTCAGCGGCGCCCGCACACCGGGCGATCGCGGCCGGCCTGGAACTCGCGTCGAAGCGCGGGTTGTACAGCCGCGCCGCGCCAACGTAGTCGGCGGCGCCGGGACGGATCAGCTTGCCGTGCAGCCTCGACGCCAGCGTTGCCCAGTCTTGCGGCGCGAAGCTTGGCGCCATCGTAGTGCCGCCGGCCGACGGCTTCGGCTCGGCAGACCCACCGCGGCGGCTACACCCGTCTAGAGCCTGTGTCGAAGTCGGTCACAGCCACTCGCTGATCGCGGCGATGTGCACGGTGGCTTCGTAGCGCACGGCGAGCTTGTCGAATCGGGTGGCCACGGCGCGGTTGCGCTTGAGCCGGTTGAT
>NZ_QGGF01000395.1 GCF_003857015.1 Micromonospora globispora
CTCGCGCCGGAGCGGGTCGCGTCGATCCTTGCCGCCGTTCGCAGCGTGCTGCTCGCCCGACAGGGCCGCTGCGTGGTGGTGGCGGCTCCGGCGCCGGTGCGCCGGGCGGTCGACCTCTGGGGCGCGCTGCCCTCCCTGCCCCGCCTCCGGGCCGCCAAGGCACACCTCGACCCGCACCAGCGCCTCGCCCCCGGCCGCCTCCCCGGCGGCCTCTGACCCGCGGGCGAGCGCGCCCGGTGGTCAGATCGTGTCGTTGCGGATGACCAGGATGGCGATGTCGTCGCGGGGGGCTTCGACGGAGAAGCCGATCGCGGTGGCGCGCAGCCGAGCGGCCACCACGTCCGCCGAGTAACCGGCCAGCGGGGCGGCCGCGTCCCGCAGCCGGTCGGTGCCGAAGAGCTCCCGGCCGCGCCGCCGCTCGGTCACCCCGTCGGTGTAGAAGACCAGCGCGTCGCCGGGGCCGAGCGGCACCTCCGCCGTCGGCGTGGTGATCGCGTCGAGCAGCCCGAGGGCCGTGCCACCGGTGCCGACGAAGCCGGCACCCCCGCCGCCGTGCAGCAGTACCGGCCGGTCGTGCCCGGCGAGGTGCAGGGCGACGTCGAGCTGGTGGCCCTCGCCCGGCGCGACCGCGGCCAACGCCAGGGTGCAGTACCGGCCGCCGCCCCGCTCGACCAGTGTCTCGTTGAGCCGGGCCAGCACCTCCGGCAGCGGCTTGCCGTCGCCGACCAGCACCCGGATCACGTCCCGGACCAGGCCGGTGACGGCGGCCGCCTGCACGCCCTTGCCGGAGACGTCCCCGACCACCACCAGCCAGCGGCCGTCCGGCAGCGGCACCACGTCGTAGAAGTCGCCGCCGACGTCCGCGTCGTCGCCGGTCGGCACGTACTCGGCGGCGAAGCCGATCCCCTCGACCACCGGGAGCACCGGCGGCAGCAGCGACTGCTGGAGGGTCTGGGCGACTCGGCGGCGTTCGGCGTGGATCCGCGCGTTCTCGATCGCCAGGGCGGCCCGGCGGGCCACGTCCTCCAGCACCGAGACCTCGTCCGGGTCGTGCCGGTGCCGCTGGTGCCGGCCGACCGCCAGAGTGCCGAGCCGCTGGCCGCGGGCGATCAGCGGGACGGCGAAGCCCTCCATCGGACCGCTCAGCGGCAGCTGCGACGCACTCCGGGACGCCTCGCGCAGCCGGGCCTGGATGGACTCCGGGCCGGTCTCCTGGAGCACCTTGTGCAGCTGCGGCAGCATCGCCTCGTCGGCATGGCTCGAGGCGGCGAGCCGCAGCCGGCCCCACTCGTCGGTGGTGTGCACCGCGCACCACTGCCCGAGCCGGGGCACGACGAGCTGCGGGATGAGCGCCATGGTCAGCTCGACGTCGAGGGACTGGGCGAGCAGCTCGCTCGCCTCGGCCAGGAAGGTCAGCCAGGCCTGCCGGCGGACGTCCGCCCGGCGCAGCCGGTCGTTCTCCAGGTGCAGCGAGAGCCGCTCGGCGGCCAGCACGGCGAGCGGCCGGGCGTACGCCGAGGGCGCCGCGTCCAGCTCCAGCTCACCGGCGTACGGGCGGTGCACGACCAGCGGGACCCGGAGCAGCTCGTTCCCCTCCCGGGGCTGCCGGCCGTACCGGGCCAGGACCTGGGAGCCCTGCCCCTCGCCGCGGTCCAGCCGGACCACGCCACCGGCCGCGCCGA
The DNA here is from genome assembly GCF_003857015.1 of Micromonospora globispora. Classification (GTDB taxonomy): domain Bacteria; phylum Actinomycetota; class Actinomycetes; order Mycobacteriales; family Micromonosporaceae; genus Micromonospora; species Micromonospora globispora. The sequence continues at coordinate 1,683 of NZ_QGGF01000395.1, forward strand.
CCATCTCCGCCAGCCGGGTCAGCAGCCCGGTGGCGAACTCGGGCAGCGGGTCCTCCGCGTACGGGTCGGGGCTGGTCTGCATCAGTTCGCTCATCGCGGCCGCGCTCGGCGACGAGTTCTCCGCGCCGCCGCTGTGCTGGCTGCCGCCGAGCGGGGTGCGCGCCTCCGCGACCGCCGCCTGCCGCTCCGGCGGGTCGGCCTGATGCCGGTCGAGCCGGAACCAGACGCCCTTCCCGGTGGGCAGGTAGGTGGTGCCCCACCGGCTGGCGAAGTGGTCGACCAGCAGCAGGCCGCGTCCCCGCTCCGCCACCTCGGTGATCTCGGCCGACTCGTTGCGGACGCCGACGGTCAGCTCCTCCACCGGGCCGGCGGCGAAGTCGGAGACGGTGACGGTCAGCCCGATCCCGTCCGCGACGACCTCGATGTCCAGTTCGGTGTTGGCGTGCTCGACCGCGTTGGTGGAGAGCTCGGTGGTGAGCAGGAGTGCCTCGTTGAGCAGTTCGTCCAGGTCCGCTTCGGCGAGGACAGACCGGACCAGGGCCCGGGCGGCGGCGGGCGTACGCCGGTCGGCGGGAAGTCGGACCCGCCGGACGCGCTCCTCCGAGCCGCCCGGCCGTGCGGGCTCCTCCTCCGCTGACACCTCCGTATCCTCCACCGCCGTCGGCCCGGGTGCCAACCCGCTCCACCGACCGGCACCTGTCCGGGGTCGGGTGCCGGTGGTGACGCGGTCCGGTCGGCGACGCCTGGCGTGGCGCATGTGCGCTGGCAGTGCCCTCGACGGCGACGCGGGCAGAATGATGGGATGGCGGATGTCGGCATGAGCCGGTGGCCCCGAGCTGAGCGAGGAATGATGACCACGGCGAAACAGTCGGTAGCCGCGGACCCGTCCGCTCCCGATCACGAGGTGCTGCTCGCCGAGCTGGTGGAGGCGCTGCGGCGGGTCCGCCGCGGCGACCTGAAGGTCCGGCTGCCCCGGCGGGCCGGGCGGGCCGGGGAGGTCGCCGACGCCTTCAACGACGTGGTGTCGTTGCAGGAGCGGCAGCACCTGGACCTGCGCCGGATCAGCCGGATCGTCGGCCGGGACGGCCGGCTCACCGAACGCCTCGACGACGAGGGCCTGGACGGTTCCTGGGCGGAGGGGCAGCGGGCGATCAACTCGCTGATCGACGACCTGGGCCGACCCACCACGGAGATCGCCCGGGTGATCGTGGCGGTGGCCGACGGCGACCTCTCCCAGCACATGGCGCTGGAGATCGACGGTCGCCCGCTGCGCGGTGAGTACCTGCGCATCGGCCGCACGGTCAACACGATGGTGGACCAGCTCTCGTCGTTCTCGAACGAGGTGACCCGGGTGGCCCGCGAAGTGGGTACCGAGGGCAAGCTGGGCGGTCAGGCGGACGTGCGGGGGGTCGCCGGCACCTGGAAGGACCTCACCGACTCGGTGAACACCATGGCGTCGAACCTGACGTACCAGGTGCGGTCGATCTCCCAGGTTTCCACCGCGGTGGCGCGGGGTGACCTGTCGCAGAAGATCACCGTGTCGGCCAAGGGTGAGGTCGCCGAGCTGGCGCACACCATCAACGCGCTCACCGACACGCTGCGGCTCTTCGCCGAGCAGGTGACCCGGGTGGCCCGCGAGGTGGGTACGGAGGGCAAGCTCGGCGGTCAGGCGGAGGTGCCGAACGTCGCCGGCACCTGGAAGGACCTGACCGACAGCGTCAACTCGATGGCGTCCAACCTGACCGCACAGGTGCGCAACATCGCCCAGGTCTCCACCGCGGTCGCCCGTGGTGACCTCTCCCAGAAGATCACCGTCGCGGCGCAGGGCGAGATCCTGGAGCTGAAGGACACCGTCAACACGATGGTGGATCAGCTGTCGTCGTTCGCGGACGAGGTGACCCGGGTGGCCCGCGAGGTGGGCATCGAGGGCAAGCTCGGCGGTCAGGCCCAGGTACGTGGCGTCTCCGGCACCTGGCGCGACCTCACCGAGAACGTCAACCAGCTCGCCGGCAACCTGACCAGCCAGGTCCGCAACATCTCCCAGGTCTCCACCGCGGTGGCGAAGGGCGACCTGTCGCAGAAGATCACGGTCGACGCGCAGGGCGAGATCCTGGAGCTGAAGAACACCGTCAACACGATGGTGGACCAGCTCTCGTCGTTCGCCGACGAGGTGACCCGGGTGGCCCGCGAGGTGGGTACCGAGGGCAAGCTCGGTGGTCAGGCGCAGGTGAAGGGCGTCTCGGGCACCTGGCGGGACCTGACCGACAACGTGAACTCGATGGCGTCGAACCTGACGTCGCAGGTGCGGAACATCGCCTCGGTCACCACGGCGGTGGCGAAGGGTGACCTGTCGCAGAAGATCACGGTGGATGCCCGGGGCGAGATCCTGGAGCTGAAGTCGACCGTGAACACGATGGTGGATCAGCTCTCCTCGTTCGCCGACGAGGTGACCCGGGTGGCCCGCGAGGTCGGCATCGAGGGCAAGCTCGGTGGTCAGGCGCAGGTGAAGGGCGTCTCCGGCACCTGGCGGGACCTGACGGAGAACGTCAACCAGCTCGCCTCCACCCTGACCACCCAGCTCCGCGCGATCGCCCAGGTCTCCACCTCGGTGACCCGCGGCGACCTGACCCAGCGGATCGCGGTCAAGGCGCAGGGCGAGGTCGCCGAGCTGAAGGACAACATCAACCAGATGATCGTCACCCTCCGGGAGACGACCAAGAAGAACGCCGAGCAGGGCTGGCTGGACTCCAACCTGGCCCGGATCGGCGGCCTGCTCCAGGGGCAGCGCGACCTCGGCGAGGTCTGCCGCATGATCATGATGGAGGTGACCCCGCTGGTCGACGCGCAGCTCGGCGCGTTCTTCCTGGCGGACAGCTCCGACGGCAGCATGCGGCTGCGGCTGACCGCCTCGTACGGCTACGTGGCGCGGGGGCACGACGTGACGTTCGGGCCCGGCGAGGGGCTGGTCGGGCAGGCCGCCCTGTCCCGGCGGACGATCCGGGTCCACGCGCAGCCCGACGGGCGGCTCATGCTCCGCTCCGGGCTGGCCGAGACGCCCCCGGCGGACCTGGTGGTGCTGCCGGTGCTCTTCGAGGGCGAGCTGCTCGGCGTGATCGAGTTCGCCGGGGTGACCACCTTCTCCGAGCTGCACCTGTCGTTCCTGGAGCGGCTGGTGCTCACCATCGGCCTGGCGGTGAACACCATCCAGGCCAACCGGCGTACCGAGGAACTGCTGGCCCAGTCCCAGCGGCTCGCCCACGAGCTGCAGGAGCAGTCGGCGGAGCTGCAGCGGACCAACGCCGAGCTGGAGGACAAGGCCAAGCTGCTCTCCGAGCAGAAGGGCAACATCGAGACGAAGAACCGGGAGATCGAGCTGGCCCGGCTCGGCCTGGAGGAGAAGGCCCAGCAGCTCACCCGGGCGTCGGCGTACAAGTCGGAGTTCCTGGCGAACATGAGCCACGAGCTGCGGACGCCGCTGAACTCGCTGCTGCTGCTGGCCCGGCTGCTCGCGGAGAACTCGGAGCAGAACCTCACCCCGAAGCAGATCGAGTTCGCCAGGACGATCCACAGCGCCGGCTCGGACCTGCTCTCCCTGATCGACGACATCCTGGACCTGTCCAAGATCGAGGCGGGTCGGATGGACGTCGAGCCGACCGAGGTGCGTTTCTCGGAGATCCGCGGCTACGTCGAGCAGGCGTTCGCCCCGCAGGCGGAGGAGAAGGGCCTGGACTTCCAGGTCCGGGTGTCGAAGGGCCTGCCGCCGGCGCTGGTCACCGACGCGCAGCGGTTGCAGCAGATCCTGCGCAACCTGCTCTCCAACGCGGTGAAGTTCACCGACAACGGTGCCGTGACGTTGCGGATCGCCCCGGCGCCGGAGAACGCGGTCTTCGACGTGCCGGCGCTGACCAACGCCCGACAGGTGATCGCGTTCACGGTGATCGACACCGGCATCGGCATCTCGGACGACAAGCTGTCCCTGATCTTCGAGGCGTTCCAGCAGGCCGACGGCACCACCAGCCGGCGGTACGGGGGCACCGGGCTGGGCCTGTCGATCAGCCGGGACCTGGCCCGGCTGATCGGTGGCACGATCACCGTGTCGTCGGCGCCCGGGCAGGGCTCGACCTTCACCCTCTTCGTACCGGACATCCTGGCGCCGGACGCGGTGGTGGCGCCGCAGCCGCCGTCGCCGACCCGCGCGGGCCTGCCGTCCTCCCTGCTCATGCCCATGGAGCTGCCCAAGGCGCCGGAGGCTCCGGCGACCCGGCGGTTGGAGGGGGTGACCGTGTTGATCGTCGACGACGACGTCCGCAACGTGTTCGCCCTCACCTCCGCGTTGGAGCTGCACGGCATGACCGTGTTGTACTCGGACAACGGGGCGGACGGTGTCCGCCTCCTGGCCGAGCATCCGGAGGTGGACATCGTGTTGATGGACGCGATGATGCCCGACCAGGACGGGTACGAGACCACCCGGCAGATCCGGCGCAACCACCGGTTCGCCGACCTGCCGATCGTCTTCCTGACCGCGAAGGCGATGCCGGGCGACCGTGAGTCGGCGCTCGCGGCCGGTGGCAGCGACTACATCACCAAGCCGGTGGACCTGGACGAGCTCATCGAACTGATGGCGTCCTGGATCAGCGGCGGTCGAGGCGAGGAGAACGCGTGACCCAGACAGCCAAGGCGCTGCTGGTCGACGACCGGCGGGAGAACCTCATGGCCCTGGAGGCCATCCTGCAGGGACTCCCGGTGCAGTCGGTCGCGGTGGAGAGCGGCGAGGCGGCGTTGAAGCAGCTCCTCGTCGACGACTTCGCGGTGATCCTGCTGGACGCCCAGATGCCCGACATGGACGGCTTCGAGACCGCGAGTCACATCAAGCGGCGCGAGCGGACCCGGCACGTGCCGATCATCTTTCTCACCGCCGCGGACAAGGACGCCCAGCTCGCCCTGCGCGGCTACGCGGTCGGCGCGGTCGACTACCTGACCAAGCCGTTCGACCCGTGGGTGCTGCGGGCGAAGGTGTCGGTCTTCGTGGAGCTGTGGGGGAAGACCCGGCAGTTGGCCGCCCAGTCCGACGTGGTGCGGGAGCGGGACGCCCAGTGGCGGGTGCTCACCAGCGCGGTGGACGAGGCCACCGCCCTGCTGCGCGCCGACGACAGCCCGGAGGCGCGCGACCGGGCGGTCGACATCCTCGAGCAGGCCCGCTGGGGCAACACCGCCTGACCGATCAGTCCTCGGGCCCGCCGCCGTGTCCGGTCGCGGCGCGCCGGGCCCGCCACCGTTCGCCGAGCGAGTCGATCTCCTCCTGTACGAAGAGGAAGAAGTCCCGCATCTCGGCCACCCGCTCGCCGGCCGGGGTGCCCCGCCCCTGCAGCGCGGCCACGCCGCCGCTGGCGATGTCGATGAAGTTCTTGTAGAGCCCGGTCTTGGTGATCGTCGCCTCGTACCAGGGGTTGTCCGGCATCCGGTACCGGTCCCGGCGGGAGCCCTTGACCGGCTCGCGGACCAGCATGCCGAACTGGGTGAGGTAGCGGACCGCGCCGGACACCGCGGCCGCGCTGACCCCGAGCCGCTCGCCGATCTCGGCCGCGGTGAGCGGGTCGTCGGCGCTCATCACCGCGAAGAGCACCCGGGCGGCCATCCGGGGGAAGCCGACGTCTGCGAAGGCCATCGCCATCCGCTCGACGAAGAGGTGAACCTCCTCCTCGTTCCCGCCGGAAGGGCGCTGGTCGGTCATCGGTGGTGGCTCCTCGCTGCGTCTCGTGGACCCGATCGTGCCCCAGGTCTCACAGTCTTCACAAGTTTGTGAAACAAGCGTAGCTTCCGAAGCATGGAAACTCCCATAGAGGTGTCCGGCCTGGTCAAGACCTTCGGCCGGACCCGAGCGCTCGACGGACTCGACCTGACCGTCCGCGCCGGCGAGGTGCACGGCTTCCTGGGCCCCAACGGCTCCGGCAAGTCGACCACCATCCGGGTGCTGCTCGGTCTGCTGCGGGCGGACGCGGGGGCCGTCCGACTGCTCGGCGGCGACCCCTGGCGGGACGCCGTCGCCCTGCACCGGCGATTGGCGTACGTCCCCGGCGACGTCACCCTCTGGCCCAACCTCTCCGGCGGCGAGGTGATCGACCTGCTCGGCCGGATGCGCGGCGGGCTGGACCGCAAGCGCCGTGACGAGCTGCTGGAGGCGTTCGACCTCGACCCGCGCAAGAAGGGGCGCGCCTACTCCAAGGGCAACCGGCAGAAGGTCGGCCTGGTCGCCGCGCTCGCCTCCGACGTCGAACTGCTGATCCTCGACGAGCCGACCTCCGGCCTCGACCCGCTGATGGAGGAGGTCTTCCAGCACTGGGTCCGCCGGGCGAAGCAGGACGGCCGGACCGTGCTGCTCTCCAGCCACATCCTCGCCGAGGTGGAGGCGCTCTGCGACCGGGTCACGATCATCCGCAACGGCCGGGCGGTCGAGACGGGCACCCTCACCGAGCTGCGCCACCTGCACCGCACCTCCATCGACGCCGAGATCGCCGGCCCGGTGAACGGGCTGGGCGACCTGTCCGGGGTGCACGACCTGCGGATCGACGGCAACCGGGTGCGCTTCGACGTCGACACCGCGGCGCTGGACGCCGCGCTGCGCAAGCTCACCGAGCTCGGCGTACGCAGCCTGGTCAGCAAGCCGCCGACGCTGGAGGAGCTGTTCCTGCGGCACTACGAGACGACCGGCGAACCGGCCGGGGCACTCCGATGAGCACCCTCACCGGCACCCGCCACCTGGTCCGGCTGATCCTGCGCCGGGACCGCGTCCTGCTCCCGCTCTGGGTGCTGCTGCTCGCCGTGCTGCCGATGACGTACGCGACCAGCTTCTTCAAGCTCTTCCCGACGGACGCCGAGCGCGCCGCGTACGCCGCCGGCACCGCCCGCAACCCCTCGATCATCGCCCTGCTCGGTCCGGTGTACGGCGACAGCGTCGGCGCGCTGACCGCCCAGCGCGGTGGCTTCCTGCTGGTGATCATCGGGCTGGTCAGCCTGCTCACCGTGGTGCGGCACACCCGGACCGAAGAGGAGGCCGGTCGCCGGGAACTGCTCGGCGGCACCGTGCTCGGCCGGTACGCCGGGCTGACCGCGGCGCTGCTGGTCACGTACGGGGCGGACCTGCTGCTCGGCCTGCTCACCGCCGCCGGGCTGATCTCCACCGGCCTGCCGGCGGCGGGGTCGCTGGCGTACGGGCTCTCCGCGGCGCTGGTCGGCATCGTCTTCGCCACCGTCGGCGGGCTCACCGCGCAGCTCACCGAGACGGCCGGCGGGGCCCGGGGGATCGCGATCGCCGTCCTCGGCCTCGCCTTCGCGCTCCGGCTGGTCGGGGACACCGCCTCGAACGACTGGCCGAGCTGGCTCTCCCCGCTCGGCTGGGCCCCCCGGATCCGCGCGTACGCCGACGAGCGCTGGTGGGTGCTGGTGCTGCCGGTCGCGCTGAGCGTGCTGGTCGCCGCCGCGGCGTACCCGCTGTCGGTGCGCCGCGACCTCGGCGCCGGCCTGCTACCGCCCCGGGTCGGGCCGGCCACCGCCGGGCAGGCCCTCTCCGGGCCGTTCGGGCTGGCCTGGCGCCTGCACCGGGGTCAGATCCTCTGGTGGTCGGTCGGCTTCGGGCTGCTCGGGCTGATCCTCGGCGGGGCGGCGAAGGCGGCCGGCAAATCCGTGGAGGGCAATCCCCAGCTGGAGCAGATCATGGCTCGGCTGGGCGGCACCTCCGGGCTGGCCGAGGCGTACCTCGGCTCGACGCTGAGCCTGGCCGGGCTGGCCGCGGCCGGCTACGGCATCCAGGCCGCGCTGCGGATGCGGTCGGAGGAGACCGCCGGACGGGCCGAGCCGCTGCTGGCCACCGGCATCCACCGGTCCGGCTGGCTCCTGTCGCACCTGCTGTTCGCCCTGCTCGGGCCGGTCGTGGTGCTCGCCGTGACCGGGTTCGCGACCGGCCTGACGTACGGGTTCAGCGTCGAGGACGTGCCCCGCGAGCTGCCCCGGATGATCGGCGCCGGGCTGGCGCAGGTGCCCGCGGCATGGGTACTGGCCGGCCTCGCGGTGCTGCTGTACGGGCTGCTGCCCCGGCTCGCCGGGGTGGCCTGGGCGGTGCTTGCGGTCTGCGTGCTGCTCGGTCAGCTCGGCGCGGTGCTGGAGCTGAACCAGTGGCTGCTGGACCTCTCCCCGTTCACCCACACCCCGCAGGTGCTGCGGGAGCACTGGAGCGCCACCCCGCTCTGGGCCCTGGCCGCCCTGGCCCTGCTGATGGCCCTCACCGGCCTGACCGCCTTCCGCCACCGCGACGTCCCGGTCACCTGACCACCACCGCCCCCGCCCTGCTGGGATTGATCATGAAGTTGTTGCGCCCCGCCTCGGCGTGTCGTGGCAAAACTTCATGATCACCCGGGCGGGTGGCGGCCCG